>DHLT01000165.1:2163-22066 GCA_002405405.1 Ignavibacteria bacterium UBA4661
GGCATTGACAACATACTCACTTGTTACGCCGAATCGCCCCGAGGCAATTTGCTTAATCGCAGAACGACGATCATCACGGAAACGAGCAGGATCTTCGCCACCCTCGCCCGTATTGCTTTTGCCGCCAATTGTATTCATGGCAATGGCGAGTGCTTCGTGTGCTTCTTTGCTGATTGAACCAAAGGACATCGCACCCGTAGCAAAACGTTGCATGATAGCACTTGCCGGTTCGACGTGATCGATGGGAATCGGTAAGCGTTTATCGGTACGTAACTCAAACAGTTGGCGCAATGTAGTCAGCGAATGTGAACGGATGGTGGCACTGTATTTCTTGAATGTTGCATAGTGTTTGTTGCGTGTGGCATACTGCAACAAGTGAATACTTGCCGGATTGTACGCATGGTACTCACCCTCGCGCCGCCATTGATACACACCGCTGTGCGCCAAGGAATGTGCAGTCTGTGGGGGAGCGATTGTTGCACGATAAGCAGAGTGATAGCGTTGATAGGCATTTGCCGCAATATGTTTGAGTTTGATACCACCCAAGCGTGAGGTTGTACCGGGGAAGTATCGATCGGTAACATGATGAGCAACACCGATTGCCTCAAAAATTTGTGCACCACGATACCCTGCAAGCGTGGAGATACCCATTTTCGCCATGATCTTGAGCAGTCCTTTGCCCATCGCTTTACGGTAATTCTCTTTGGCTGATGCAGAAGAACGACCGGACTGTGTGTATGTATCATCAATGGTTGCTAATGCCAAATAGGGATTGACTGCACTTGCACCATAGCCAAGCAGAAGAGCCAAATGATGCACTTCGCGGACATCGCCCGACTCGATAATCAAGCCCGCATCCGTGCGCCGACCCGAACGAATCAAATGATGATGCACCGCAGACGTAATGAGCAAAGCAGGAATCGGTGCAAGCATGCGTGTGGCTATGTCATGCTCCGGGCGCGCTTGCAGAGCCGATTCCGGCAGGCGATCACTTAAGATGATAATCGAGTAACCTGCATCAATACAATCTTCTGCATGACGACAAATACGATCAATTGCACGCTCTAAATTCTCCGTTCCTTTTTCACCTTCTGCCACTGCAAACAGTGTTGAAATCGTTGTTGCAGTCAGTGGTGGCGTTTTGAGTGAACGAATACGTTCGACTTCATCATTGAGCAAAACAGGATGGCGCAAATCAATGGTGTAGCGCAAGTGGTCAGTAGATTCTGCGGGCATATTGCCATCACGCCCGATGCTTGTACGAATCGACATGACGATATGTTCGCGCAGAGGATCAATCGGTGGATTTGTTACTTGTGAAAACTGTTGTTTGAAATACTCATACAGCGAATGCGATCGCTCTGAGAGTACGGCAAGCGGAGTGTCATTGCCCATCGAACCAATCGGTTCTTCGCCATTCTCTGCCATTGGCAAGAGTATGTTGTGAATGTCTTCGTGTGCATATCCGAACAAACGATGATGCAGTGCAATCTGTTCAACCGGCTGTTCGGTGCCGACTGCAAGCGGTATATCATCAAGTGTATGCACGAACTCTCGGTGCCATGCGCCATACTGTTGTTGGCGGGCAATCTGTTCTTTGGTGCTGACGGAATCAAGAATTTTTCCTTGTTGCAAATCAACCAAGAGCAGAGTACCCGGTTCGACACGACCTTTACGTTTGATATTATGATCAGGAATCCATAATGCACCGGATTCGCTGGCAAGAACCAAGTAGTTATCATGAGTAACCACATAGCGTGCTGGACGCAAGCCATTGCGGTCGAGCGTTGCGCCGAGAATGGTTCCATCGGTAAAGACCACTGCGGCAGGACCATCCCAGGGTTCGGTTAGGGTGGCATGATACTCATAGAAACCGCGTACATGCTCGCTAACAGCAGGATTATACTCGTATGCTTCGGGTAGGAGCATCATCATCGCATGTGTGAGTGAGCGTCCGCCAAGCGTGAGCAATTCCACCATATTATCAAGAGCCGCCGAATCTGATCCACCTTCTTCGATAATCGGTTTAATCTTTTGCATGGCAGAACCAAACACAGCGGACTGCAACGCACTATTGCGTGTGGAGCTTTCACGCGAACGAATCCAATTGAGATTCCCTCGCAGAGTGTTGATTTCGCCATTGTGAGCAATCATGCGAAAAGGATGCGCAAGTGCCCATGTCGGAAAGGTATTCGTACTGAAACGTTGATGCACGACGGCAAGAGCAGACTGAAAGCGCGGATCAGCAAGATCAGTGTAGAATTGCGCCATGCGGTCCGGCATAAGCAATCCTTTATAGACAATGGTTGTCCGCGAAAAACTACACACATAAAACTGATGACTTTGTGTCAAGCCCATGCGGGAAATTTCTTTTGTCATCATTTTGCGAGCAATGTACAAAGCCGTGTCGAGCTTGCGTGTGGTGTCGGCACAGCGCACAAAGACTTGTCGAATGACGGGACATGTAGCACGCGCAACTTCGCCAAGGACAGCATGATTGACCGGGACATCGCGCCACCCGAGTATCTCTAATCCCTCTTGCACCAAGTGTTTGCACATAATACGGTCGCACTGTAAACGCTCTTCTGCATCAGCGGGGAGGAAGAGCATTCCAACGGCATACTCTCCTCGTGCGGGAAGTGTCATGCCAAGCCGTGTGCATTCTTCTCGAAAAAAATCAAATGGGATTTGCGTGAGAATTCCTGCACCATCGCCGGTGAGCGGATCAGAGCCACTTGCACCACGATGCTTGAGATTCACGAGCATATCCAGTCCGCGCTTGATAATATCATGCGAAGCAATCCCACCGATATTAGCAATGCAACCAACGCCACACGCATCGCGCTCGTTGGCAGGATCGTATAGCCCTTGCGCCGGTGGCTGACTTGTGGGATGATGTGAGGTGATAACTGTCATGATGCTTATGCAAAAGAAAAGAAAAAATTCGCTCTTAGCGAAATGTTTTTAAGTTTCTTTGACAATAAGCATAAAAAAATTAAGAAAAGCAAGTAGTGTTCTGAATTGTATCCTGCTGACTGCTATGATGTACTATCGTAGGGTCATCATGATATACCAAACAATAACGAAAAACTATTATCGCTATCATAACCGTCATTGCTATTGAAATCGTTATTGCACTTTCAACCTGAATCTTATGGCAACTGTATCAAGGAAGAGTATGCGTAGTGCCTGTCAAAGCCGACAACTGAATACAGACTTATATAAGAGTTTTTTTACCAAGAATCTTCGAGCTATTTTTTTACTGTTCTCCAACGCCAAAGAGCAGATTTGTGCATTTCCGCGGAAACGAATACCTCAAAAATGTGCCGTTCGTCCTCTAGAATGTACCGTTCGTCCTCTGGAATGTACCATTCGTCCTTTTGTCAAAAAACGCCTTGCCAAAACATGTATTTTTGCACCCGTTAAATAATAACCCACGATACACCCAATAAAACAGGTATAACCAGCACGATCTGTAAGTAAAAAAAACAATGAACGGGAAACACCCATAAGCCATAAAAAAAAGCACAAGGATAGCTCGCATCCTCGTGCCTTTTGTACGAACCTCTCACGCTTGAAACCCTTGATTGGAACATACACCCACAATATACGGCGAGCTTTTCATTTTTTTGGAGGAGCATCATTATGATGACCAACAACAATCTGTATTCTCGTTCTCGGAATACACCACAACGAATCCACCTTTTCACCCATACTGTATGCCTTGCCATCGCGCTTGTGATATTAGCAGCTGGTCTTTCGAGCGTGTCTCTGCACGCTCAAAACAATGGCAATGCCTTCGGCAAAGCCAAAAAACTCGCCAAAGCAAATCGCTATGTCTATCATGTCTGGTCGCGTAATGCAAGTGGTACTGATGGCTACATCGAGAGTGAAGCACGATTAGTTGAAGATATTGCAGGCGATACTGCTCTGCTCGGTAAACGCTATGCGGTGATCCAAGTAAAACTCAATGGCAAGAGTGCCATCTCCTCACGCTTTGAACGGTCGGACGATCTTGGTATTTACCTTGTCAAAAATAATGGTAAAACACTTACCGAAGAGCAACAAGTGCGCTTCGATGCCAAGCGTGGCGATGCGCAATCTGATGGCGTGATGCTTGTCAGCGCAGTCGAGAATCGTTCGGTGCTGACTCGTGCCAATACGGTTTTCACGCTTGCCCCCAAGGACTACAACCAATCGCGGGTTATCTATGCTACCGAGTTCGGCATTATCGATAATCTCAGTGTCGGCAATAGTGGTAAAATTCAACAATCGGTACGCTTGGTGGGTGCTGTGATTGACGGCCTTGCCTATGGCGACACCACGAGTAATATCGCTTCACTCAAGCCCACTGCACTGTATGCTACCGACATTCGCACGATTGAATCCGGCGCGTGCGATCTGCGATACCACTTGCAACAAGTCAGCGATGTCCGCCTTGTTCTGCGCGACTCTGTGGGTACGATTATCCGCACGATCATCGACGACAACAAAGATGGCAAAAACACCATCGAAGGTCAGTACAGTATCAGTTGCGATATGTCGGATAGGCGCATCCTGCCCGGCTTGTACAGTTTTCAACTATGGGTGAATAAAAAGCTCATTGGTGAGCAAGTTGTGCGCAAGCGCGACCGCGGTTGGAATCCCATTGTGTATGACATTGCCGAAACCACCTACCAACAACCGGGTGTGGATTGCGGCTACTATCTCACCAAAGCAAACACCGTAACGGTGACGGTGCGCACGGACAAAGGTGTGGTGGTTTCGACACTGTACAGCGGCGCACAAGCACGAGGCGAATACTCCTACCGTTGGAATGGACGCGACAGCAAGAACACCAAAGTTGCACCCGGTACCTACTACATGGTGGTAGAATCCTCAGGACTGCCGTATCCTTCGGTGCGTCCGGTGGTTGTGCCGTAAGAGCGTGGATATCATGCAACGCCGTTTAACATTATCCCCTTTCAAAGTATAACCTCACTCGGTCCTTCGGACAGTACTCTTCTTGTGGAGAGAGCAGATTGAGTAAGAGCGTAGTCCTTGCACAATCGGGAGAGGTCTCAAGAAAAATACTTGCGGAAGAACTCTTTTCCCTTTTCAAAAACATCATTTTCATTCTCATTTATGACAACGAAATTTTTATTCTCAACATATCAAAGCAGTACGCACACAGCGGTACTCAAACACATACATGCACTTTTGCTTGTGGTTCTTCTTTGTAGTTCGGCTGTACTCAGCACAGGTACGACACTTTTCGCACAAGGCACACCCGCCAATATCACTTTTCAGAATGACCGCATCATGCTCAATGGGCAACCCTTTAATATTCTGGGGTGGTATGATTTGAAGTTTTATTCCTTTGGTGTTGGATACCGCGACTTTAATTTCGAAGAATCTGTACCCGATGTTTTATCGCAAATGAAAAATGCACATGCAAACACAAGTTTGGTAGCGCATAACCATATATTTGATTTATTCAGTAGTGGTAGCCTGCTCTATAACAATATCGGAACGGGATGCGTTACCTCATACATTTCTTATCAGCCACCATCAAGTCCACAGATATATTCATACTTTAAATTGGACCCCATTACTGAAGATTTTCCGAATAGCCTTCCCAAACTCATGAATGATGCTACTCGTTATGCGCAAGCACTCGGTAATTTTCTTTCGTTTATGCGACAACAGGGGCTTAAAGTCATTGTTGATATTCCGTTACCTGGTGGTGATAGAGCAATGTCGCAAGAAGAATACACTTTTATGAGTGATGGACTGATCACACAAATTCTCAATGCTACTCAACCCTATAACGATGTCGTGATTGGCTACTACAACGCGGATGAACCCGAAGGTAAAGCATTAGTCGGTCTTCCTGCTATTACTCGTGGATTTTTAGAGGCACGATATACCAAAATTAAGAGTATGCAACCCAATAAAGCGGTAGTACTCACGCAACTTGGTGATCGTCATAATGCTAATTACTACTATCCGTCTATGAACCGAATGTTTGATATACTGATGGCGGATATCCATACCGTCTATGATGATACCTCGTATCCAGGGTTTAATATGCAACGAACTACTGTGATAGAATATCAAAAGAAAACATTCATGAATGTCATAAGCAATATCAATTCATGCGCAATGGCATTTGTACCAGGTGGGTACTCAGATATTGCCCCTTATGGAAATTATAGCTACACTATTCCCTCACCACAGGGGGAAGGACGCACATATTATGGAGCAGGAGCGGGGGAAACAAGAAGACTACGCCCACCAACACCTCAAGAACAAATGTACTTGGGTATATCACCTATCGTCTATGCACAAGATACTCAGTTTGGGCGAGCACCCCCGATGAACGGCACAATTTTTTGGTCATACCTCTACGCGAATCAAACAGTACGCAACAGTGGCAATAGCTTTCTCTCATTCGTGCGTGATAATAACCTAACTTCGGCTATGACTGCGAATGAATCTTCTCTACGCTCTCAGATTAGTTTATCATACTCAGGTACAGGTTGGGGTGATATGCAGTATTCGGTTAAAGAGGATGATAATGCTTACTATATTTTTATAGTCAATACGGTTTTTCAAGCTGATTCTGATCCACTCATACCAATTCCACAATCATTCACTTTAAATCTGCCACCATATTGGGCAGGTAGATCGATAACACGACTCAACCTGAACGGTAATACTGCACAACCTTATACTTCGTATTGCTTCCCGAGCGGAGATTGCGCTTCTATGTTTATCAAAGAAGGTATCGAACTATTCGGAACGCGTGTGTACAGGGTTCCTAAAATTGGCGGTAGCAGAAAAAATCCAAGCGATGAACCAACATTAGATACTCCAAATACCAATAATAGTGTAATACCAACAGCACTTGGAGTATCGCTGTCTGTAGCACCCAACCCTGTTCAAGATATTCTTCGTGTTGGTATCACAGCCGATCAGCCCATGACTGCTAATCTCGTACTATTCGATGTCAGTGGGGCGATTGTCTATCAGAGTAATAATCTCACAATTCCGCAAGGAGCATCCTCACAGATGATATCCGTATCAGCACTTCGCGCAGGCACCTACACCTTGCGCTATGTAGGCTCAGGTGGCAATGCCACAACATCCGTTGTTATTGTACGATAGCTACTTGTTTTTTCTGTCGGGAGGAAGTCTGTCTTCCTCCCGACAGAATTATCTTCACGAATTAAGTGATTTCTATGACCTCATTCATATCTTCACACCATGAAAAAATTCTTCTTTCTTCGACCTATTTCGTTAGCCATTGTTGCTATGTTTTGGCTTATTGAAATTTCTTCTTATGCTCAAACCCTCCTCCCCTCACGCTATACAGTTGCAGGATCAGTATATGCAGTCGCACCAAGTGCTGATGGTGGTTGGTACCTTGGAGGTGCTTTTAATGGTTTTATTAACACAATGCGTGTCGATTCACGCGGAGCGGCTCTGAATATATTCGATGGTAGTGCTCTGCAGTCTGTCGGTGCATATCCAAAAGTCAATGGTACAATTTATGTGGTTATTGCGGACGGTATTGGAGGATGGTATATCGGCGGATCTTTCTCTCAAGTAGGAGGACTAGCACGCAATAATATCGCTCGTATCAATGCTGATGGCAGTGTACACGACTGGAGTCCACATGCAAATGGAACTGTTTGGTCTCTCATGGCATCAAAGAACATCGTATATGTGGGCGGAGTATTTACGACAGCAGGCGGACAAATTCGGAGAAATCTCGCGGCAATTGATATGACAACAGGTATAGCAACTACGTGGAATCCTAATCCAAATGACGGAGTACTTTCTCTTGCCGCGTCAAACAACATCGTATATGTGTCAGGTTTTTTTAGGAATATCGGCGGGCAGAGTCGAAATTTTCTTGCGGCACTTGATATGAATACAGGCTTGGCAACTATGTGGAATCCCAATCCAGATGCTTTGGTTCATACTCTTACAGTATCGAACAATACAGTTTATGTAGGAGGTAGGTTTTGGAATATTGGTGGCGAGAATCGCAATCGCATTGCCGCAATAGATGCAACAACGGGTACAGTAACTGCGTGGAATCCAAACGCAAATGGCTGGATACATTCTCTTGCAATATCGAATAACACAATCTATGCAGGTGGAGAGTTCACGATTATCGGTGGGAAATCTCGAAGTAAGATTGCGGAACTTGATGTAACTACTGGTATAGCAACAGCATGGGATCCCAACCCACAAAGCAACGAAAGTACCGTCCGATCTATTGCTGTATCAGGGAATATAGTTTACGTAGGAGGATGGTTTAGACAAATTGGCGGAAAGAATCGAAATAGCATTGCCGCTCTTGATGTTAATACAGGCATGGCAACCGCATGGAATCCGAATGCCAATAGTTGGGTCTATTCTCTTGCATTATCTCATAACGCAATCTATGCAGGAGGGTATTTTACAAGTATTGCACCTGAATTTCCGCGTAGCAATATCGGTCGCATGAATGCCGATGGCAGTATTCATGCTTGGAATCCAGAGCAAAGTGGCTATGGATATATTCGATCCATTACAACATCAAAAGGTGTCGTTTATGTAGGCGGAGACTTTACGAATATAGGCGGACAAAATCGCAACAATATTGCCGCACTTGATACAAGTATTGGTGTAGCAACAGCGTGGAACCCCAATGCAAATAATATAATCAGCTCTCTTGTAGTGTCGGATAATATCGTTTATGCAGGAGGACAATTTCAAAATATCGGTGGGCAAAGAAGAAATAGCATTGCCGCTCTTGATGTTAATACAGGCATGTCAACGGCATGGAATCCGAATATAAATGGTTGGGTTACTACGCTTGCAGTGTCTAAAGATGTAGTCTATGTAGGTGGATCGTTCACAGTGGTTAGCGGGCAAAATCGCAATCTTATCGCGGCAATAAATGCAAGCACGGGTTTAGCAACTGATTGGAATCCGAACGCTACTAGCCCAATGAGTTTTGTGAGTCCCTCTATGAACTCTCTTGTAGCATCAGGAAATGTGATTTATACAGGAGGATCATTCTCGATCATTGGCGGTCAGAGTCGAAACCGTATTGCCGCGATTGATGCAAACACGGGTAATGCGACCGCTTGGAATCCGAATGCAAGCGATGATATCTACTCTCTAGCAATATCAGACGGTATGGTTTATTCAGGAGGGTTATTCTCAAATATCGGTGGACGGAGTTGTGATCGCACCGCGGTACTCGATGCCAGCACGGGTTTGGCAACCATATGGAACCCCAGTGCGAATGGACTTGTGCGCTCGCTTGCAGTATCCGACAATCGCCTCGCCGTTGGGGGGGACTTCACAAATATCGCAGGGCAATCAGGTAGTTTTGCGATATTCGATTTGGGTGGCACTACCACATCTGCCCAAACTCATGGCATTACTCTCGACATCCAAATTGCCCCCAACCCTGCGATGTCCGAGATCGAGATTCAACTGCCTGCAAGTAGCACCACCTACCGCATTGATATTTTTGATACGCAAGGACATACCGTGTATAGCCACGAGGATCTCCGCGCTCCGCAAGGACAAGCACTGCGCGTACCCGTACAGAGTTGGTTACCCGGCGCATACTATGTACGTATCACCACGCCCAAAGGTATCAGTATGCAGAAGATGATGGTGGTGCGATGATGCGCAATGATACCGGAGTTTTATGTTGAGCATATTGCTACCCTGAGCAATTTTTTTTTACGCGATATTCATACTTTTTTCGGAGGTGTCAGTAAATTCCTGCATATAACTTTTCGCTTGTCATTTCTTAAGCATAGTTTTTGCAGGGCTTCGCGTATGTTTTTGAATGTTTTGATTATCCATGCCGATCATGCTGTGGCAACAATTGTAGAATACACCGTACAACGTACGTTTCACTCCTATCTTCGTACGATTGATTATGCACCCTCTATTGAGGAAGCAAGAAAGCGGTTGCATATTCATCCGCCGCATATTGTTATTAGCAGTCCTGAGCTACATCAAAAACTCATGAGTATTCTTATGCCACTGCGTCTTGCGGGTGAAATTCCGTATGCTTTGCTGCTCACCATCGAAGATACTATACAGGATGGCAATATCTTGCTGAGTACTACTCTTCATGATATTCTTCGCTCAACGCCTTCGCTCTTGCCTGATACGATACATGATGCTCCATCTTCAAGCACGAAACGCTCGGATGGTAACCACTTGGATATTCAATACACCATCAACCGGCAACGCCACTCGGTACGAACTGCAAAAGAGATACATTATACGGATCCTTACATTACCCTCTACAATGGTAAAAGTTGGTCGCGTTTCCCATGGGAAGCTATTATCAAGTGTGTTGCTGACAAAAACTACACGCTCTTTTATCTCGACTCTGCTTTCATGGACATATCCTCACTGATACCCGACGAGGAAGAGTTGTTTCAGCCAATCTCTGATAACCGCAAGGATATCCTCATGTATCATAGCAATCTTTCGATCAGTGAAGCTACGCAGAGATTTCCTGCATACTTTGTTCGTATCAATCGCAGTACGCTCATCAATCGAGACTATATACGCCTGATTACTATGGAGAACCGCAATATTCAATTACATCTGCGTAGCATCGGAGAAACAATAATTGTTGGCAAAACATTTCGTTCCTATATCGTTGATCTTTTTGGGCTTGAATGAGATTCCACAATCAGATGCTACAATGAGATTCTACAATGAGCGTACACGATTCAAACTGCATAGCAAGCCATCCAACTGTCAAATAATCCAATCATCACATCGCTACATCACCACACTACACGAACACCGCAAGTCCACATTCTACCATCAGCCGGAATGATGCCGGGTCCGGGATAGCCCGTTGCTCGGCGCGTAAAATATCGTCGATCAAAAAGATTATTGATGCTGGCATTCATGCTGAGCCATGTGTTGATGTGCCATCGGAGCGTTGCATCAGCAACACTGTACGCAGGAATAACACCCTGCTGACCATCGGCTTGTGTGATCGTATTTGCAGAATTTGAGAAACTTTCGCCGACCATGCTCCATTGTACTTGTGCGGAGAGCGCGTGAAATTGCCATTGTATGCCTGCTCGTGTTATCCATGCAGGAGCAAATTCAACTCGGTTTCCTGCTACCGATTGGACTGCTGTACCGAATTGCACATTGCGTTCCGAGCGTGAGTCGCGCACATAGTATGCCGAGGTGTAGCTTGTCGAAACAAACAGCGAAGGCGTGCCGATGAGTTCTGCGATGCGATTGCTCGATAGTATGTGCGGAAGACTGATTTCAAGAAGCAATTCCATGCCTTTATGATGCGATTCGGCAATGTTGGTGCGGAGTGCCGTGGCATCAAGAGGTAATTGCGAACGTTCTTCTGAACTCAGGATATTCAGTGGCAGGGTGCCAACACGGTCATTGTATTGCAAAAAGAATAAGGACATATCCCACCGAAGACCATGATACGAACCACGTATGCCAAGATCAGTTGTCAAGCCGCGCGAAGAGCGGATATTTGGATCGACCGCCGTAAGATCACTTTGGAATTGATCCCCAAAGAGAACGGGGCGATATGTCTGCGCGATATTACCATACACTTCGAGCGAGGGGAGTGTTTTCGGTGCAATGAAGGCACTGATGCCAATACCCATGAGCGGAACAAATTCACTGCCTCGTGCATTAAGCATGGTTGCCGTACCGAGCGTATCGAATGCACGTACTGATGTCATGGAATATTCTCGTGTAAATGTACCATTGCCCGTAGAGCGCAATGATTCTATGCGCAGACCGGCGGTTAGTGTAAGATGGGGTGTCAGAGAAATTCCTGTCTCGGCAAAGAATGCTGTGTTCGCTACGCTGAATTGTAGATCGCGTGTTGGCGGTGCAATGATGTCAAATATCGGTTGCGAGCCATCGGCTCCGCGCCCTTGTCGGCGTACAGTTTGCCCTAATGAATATCGTGCGCCGACAGCAAGTGTCATGGGTAATTCGGCAATAGTTTGTTGCGAGAGCCATCGTGCCTCAATGCCGATATTACGATAGGCGTCGGTATTTGTTCTTCGTCGATTTGTACCGGTATCAGCAATGGCAGTACTCGCAATGAGTCCGATGCTTTCACGGTCGCCGACAAGACCAAATGCTTTGACCGTCAAGCGTGAATGTGTCGAAAATTGGTGCGACAGCGTCAAAGCGGGTACAAGCCATGTCGTCGAAAACCAATCACGTGAACGGAAAGATTGACGTGGATCGTCTGCATATTGACGCTCTGTCAAGCCTGCCGGTTGTTGAAGCAGATAGTGCATTGCTGTAAACGACAACTCAATACTCGTAGCACTCATGGTATAGGTGAGTTTTGCTAATCCCGTGCCTTGACGAAAACTGCTATTGCTCCGCCAACCATCACCGCACCGATAGTCGAATCCCGTATAGTAGGATAGCGACTGCGTTGTGTCAATAGAGAGTGTGCCGCCAAGAGCCGTATAGCTTGCATACAGATTTCCTGCGCCGATACTCTGTTGTGTTTCGCCTGAAAATGGACGATTGGTAGGAGCAGATTTTGTTCGATAGTTGATCATACCGCCAAATTGCGGACCGAACTGCAAACTACTTGCACCACGCACAAGATCAATATGTTCGAGCATGGCAAACGGTGGTGTGTAGTATGCTTCAGGATAGCCAAAAGGATCGGAAGAAATATCATAACCGTCTTGGCGAACATTCAGTTCCCACGAGCGGTTTGGACTGAGTCCGCGAATACCGATATTGGCTTGCACACCGGAGCCATCATTTTCCCAAATGAAGACACCGGGTGCCAGTGCAAATGTTTGACGAACAGAATTGATAGCGGTATTGGCAAGTGTTTCCGATAAACGAAGCCGATCAGCTTTTTTCGTGGAGTATAAAACTGTTTCTTCACTAAAAGGCATAGGCAGTATGGCAAACCGCTCTTGGGAACGAAGAATTTCAACAGTGGGTAATATGACAATGCTATCACGGTGGCGTAATGTCGAACTACGTTTTGGTATGTTTCGTAGTGCGTACGCAGAGTAATGCAGGTTGCCAAGACATGATAAACAGAGCAAATACGTGAGAATACGAACAAGAGACATAGAGTTTTTTGATGGTAAAACAAACAATCCTTACGAACAACAATTATTGCTGTTGATATTTTGATACATTTCTTACTTAGACGAAATCCAAATAAGGAATTGTAAATTGCATCAACATGTGTAGAGGTAGACAACGCAAGGCGGAGTTTCGATAACGCAAAGCGGAATAGTTTGCGACTGATTTGGTGAACAGAGTTATCAAAAACGACGAACAGAAAATCCTATGAAAACAATGGAGCGGCATCGAATAGAGCGAAGTAGAGAACCACAAGACGCATCATGGCAAATGCGTGGTACGCCGACATGGGCTCATGCAGAAACATGGCAGTCAGAACAATGTATGGCGATTGAGGGCTTGCAACAACGTTCCTTGCAAATCGCTTTGCATGAGCATCATCATCTTAGTATCCGTGAATGGGCATTTGGTGGTGTACGTATTCGTATGGTCAAAGGAGAATTCGACGAAACACTTGTGCGTACGTCTGCTCCCGATAGTAACCGTGTGTGTCTGCATTTCGCTTTGCACGAAACATCACGTTCACAGTTTGGTGAACACATGCCAATTATGTTCAACTCTTTTGAACACAACTTGTTGCACTTGCCAAGCGGTGCAGAACAAACGGAGTTTGCTCCTTGCGGTACGATGGCGCGCTGTAGTATCGAGTTTTCACTTGATTATTTTCAGCAACTTCTTCCCGATGAAACACCTCTTCTTCGTGGATTCCGTTCAGCATTACACAAGTCAGCCGTTGCATCGGCTCATCCTGTCAATCTTCCGATGACACCTGCTATGCAAGCAATTATTCATGAACTGCTATCACCACAAGTACGGCGTGGTTGCTTGCAAAAACTCTATCTCGAAAGTAAGGTCATGGAACTCTTTGTTCTTCATAGTGAAGCACTACAACAAGGACATTCATGTAACACATGCGGACTTTGCGTACCTGTAGCACAGCCGACTCGCTCCGAGCAAGAGCGACTGCATGAAGCACATCGTATCATCCAAGAACACTATGCACTGCCTCCAACTTTAGCAGAATTATCGAGGATGGTTGGTCTTAACGAATTCGCGCTAAAGCGCGGTTTCAAGTCGCTCTTTGGAACAACAGTCTATGGTTTTGTGGTAGAGCGACGCATGGCAATTGCCCGTGAATTACTCTTGCAGAACACTATGAGTATTCGAGAAATCGCCGAGCATGTCGGCTATCAACATGCAACACACTTTACAACAGCATTTAAGCGGCATTGCGGTGTCTTGCCCGGTGTGTACGGCAAGCAGAGCATTTCTCAAGAATAACAAACAACGGTGGGTGGAAATCTCTCACTGTTTTTGGTTACAGAAAGTACGTTCGCTGAGCTTGTCGAAGCGAGCAACAGAAACGGGGGACACTACGCTTCGACCTTTCGACAAGCTCAAGGCGGCGCAGAATCAGTGAACGGGGTGAGATAATCGATCAGGCAGTAGGATTGTGGGTTGAGCTTGCAATGCGTTGCGTCTCTACGTCAAAAGACCGTAATAACAGACAGCACAAGACCTCGCCATTGAACAACAACATTAACGAAAAAAACGAAGGAGCAGGTTACTTCTTCACACACACTAAACGTGTGTAGGGGATTCCATTCCGAAGGCAAATTTCTTCTTGATTAGTTTTGGGAAGTTGGTAGTGGTTGCGCCATTCTTCTTCACCGGCGGGATGATAAGAAAATCCACCAAATTCTTGCAGGACTTCTTGTTGATAGGCATCAACTTCGGGTACATCTGTTTGGAGGAAAAGAATGCCGTTCGGAGCTAACATGCGGTGACATTCCGCTAAAAAATCCACCGTAAATGCACGGCGTTTGACATGACGTTTTTTATACCAAGGGTCAGGAAAGAAGTAGAAAATTTTCTCAATGGAATTGCTTGCAATAAAAGGCAGACCATTCACCACCGAATACCAAAGAATTCCTGCATTGCCGACCTGTTCGGCATGGATAATGTCTTGCACCCATTCGCACACCCTCTTACGAACCTCTAAGCCAAGAACATTACCGACACCTTCAGTATAGCTGTAATTCAACATGAATTTTCCCAAACCGCAGCCAATATCCAAGATTTGTGGTGGTTTGCCATTGGCGAAAATCTGTTCCCACTGCAATTCTATATAGAGGGGAGGATAGTATGACAGATCAACGGTCAATTCTGCACGGGGGATATACAGATTCGGACTGACATGATGACGGATATTGGGCAGAGTATATTTTGAAAAATCAATCATAAGTATCTCATCATGCTTTAGCGCATTTGTTTGTACGCATTGATCAGACCATTTGTTGAGTGGTCATAATTGCTCACAGGGTCGGGATGCGCTAGTGCGGGGAGGATAGCATTGGCTAATTGTTTGCCTAGTTCTACACCCCATTGGTCGAAAGGATTGATATTCCAAATAGCACCGCTGACAAAGATTTTATGCTCGTACAATGCGAGCAGCATACCAAGTGTATGAGGGGTAAGTTTCGACAGCAAAATCGACGTTGAAGGGCGATTGCCGTGAAACACTTTGTGAGGAAGTAAAGCCTCAATCTGTTCCGGTGTCTTACCTTCACGCTCCAATTCAGCGCGGACTTCATCTGCTGTTTTGCCTTGCATTAATGCTTGGGTTTGCGCGAAGAAATTCGCAAGGAGTTTTTCATGATGATCGCCCAGAGGATTGTGCGATTGCGCCGATGCAATGAAATCGCATGGAATCAGTTTCGTGCCTTGATGAATCAACTGATAGAATGCATGTTGCCCGTTCGTGCCGGGTTCACCCCACAAAATTGTACCGGTGTGGTATTGCACAGTTTCGCCATCAATCTGTACTTGTTTGCCATTACTTTCCATATCGGCTTGTTGCAGATACGCAGGTAAACGGCTCAGATACTCATCGTATGGTAAAACTGCATGAGATTCTGCTTTGAAAAAATTCGAATACCATACTTCGAGTAGTCCCATAATCATGGGAGCATTCTCAAGAATGGGTGCTGTCCGAAAATGTTCGTCCATTGTGTGCGCCCCTTCAAGCAGGGCGATGAAGTTGTCATGTCCTACGGACAATACAATCGGCAGACCAATTGCTGACCACAGCGAGTAACGACCACCAACCCAATCCCAGAAGCCAAACATATTTGCTGTATCGATACCAAATGCCTGCACCGCTTTTGCATTGGTCGAGACAGCCACAAAATGCTTGGCGATGCCCGCTTCTGTGCCGCCTTGTTGCAGAAACCATTGTCGTGCTGTGTGCGCATTCGTCATGGTTTCTTGGGTGGTAAATGTTTTTGAGGCAATAATAAAGAGTGTCGTTTCCGGTGGGCATACACGGAGTGTTTCCGCAATATGGGTGCCATCAACATTTGAAACAAAATGTACCGTAAGATCACGCTTGCTGTAGGGTTGTAAGGCGATGCACACCATTTTCGGACCAAGATCGCTTCCACCGATACCAATATTGACGACATGGGTAATAGGTTTTCCGGTATATCCTTTCCATGTACCTGAGCGAACGGATTCGCTGAATATTTTTATCTGCTCTAACACGGCAAGGACATCAGGCATAACATCAACATCATTCAGCAAAACGGGGCGACCACTGCGATTGCGTAAGGCAGTGTGTAAAACAGCGCGTCCTTCGGTACTGTTGATATGTTCGCCGGCTAACATGGCATCACGTTTTTGCTCTACATGGCATTCACGCGCCAAGACGGCAAGCATGTGCATGGTATTGTTGAGGATAAGATTTTTAGAGTAATCAAGAAGAAGTGTTTCTTCACCATGATGTACACGCATTGATAACTTGGCAAAACGACCAGTGTCTTGGGCAAAAAGCTTGCGAATATTTACATCGGCAACGGTTTCAACATGTGCTTCAAGCGAATGCCATGAGGAATACGAGGTGATTTGAGCCATATATTGGTGAAGATGAGAAGATGAAAGAAAATCTAATTATCGCTCACGAAACAAGGAGTGTAGAGGGATGCAAGGTGAAACCGCAATACATGAGCTTACTTGAAAATTGCTGTCGTTGGTTTGTTTTCCTGTGTAATCACACCACGATACATACCTTCGGAATTAAAAGGCATGGAGAAGTTTCCTTTCGTATCAAGGATAATCATACCGCCATCGCCACCAAGTTTGCCAACTTTATTGATTACTTCTTGACCGGCTGATTGTACTGATAAACCTTTATACTCCACTAGTGCCGCCACATCATGAGCAACAACTGTCCGAATAAAATACTCACCCCAACCGGTTGCCGACACAGCACATGAGCCATTATTGGCATATGTCCCTGCACCAATAATCGGTGCATCGCCTACGCGACCAAAGCGTTTGTTTGTCATGCCGCCGGTAGATGTTGCCGCAGCCAAGTTGCCATGAATATCAAGTGCCACTGCACCAACCGTGCCGTGTTTGTCGCTTGCAGAGCGTTTTTTAAGATTGGCTTTACGAATGCTATCTTGTTTAATGCTGTCCTTCGTTGCTTGCTCGCGCTCTTCTTGCTGGATGCGTTCCAACGCACGTTTACGGGCGGGTGTATCGAACAAGGTGTTGGGTACTAACGTAATATTTTGTGTCTGAGCAAATTTTTCAGCGCCTTCGCCAATGAGCATGACATGTTCAGATTTTTCCATGACAAGTCGCGCTAAGGAAATCGGGTTTTTGATGCGCTTGACAGCAGCAACTGCTCCGGCGGCAAGTGTTTTCCCATCCATGATTGCGGCATCAAGTTCATGTGTACCATCAGCAGTATAGACCGCACCAATACCTGCATTGAAAAGAGGATTGTCTTCGAGATAATTCACCACTTTTTCGACGGCATTCATACTCGTGCCGCCTTGCTCCAAAATAGCATACCCAATACGTAATGCAGAATCTAATGCACGATGGTACTCTTGCTCACGCTCTGATGATAAATTCGCTCGTGTAATCACACCCGCACCGCCATGAATCACTAATGTGAATTTTTTTGCTGCTGATTGCGCCATAAGAATCGAAGAATACTGCACAAGAAAACATGCTATCAACACGGAAAAACGAAACATACACACCGCCTGAAACAAGGGAAAAAGTGAAATAACTCGTTAAATGAAAGGGAAATTTATCAATTCGCAATGAAAGGGAAATTTATCAATTCGCACTGATGAGTCGTATATCAAAAATTAAAATCGTACTCGGTGGCACACCATTCGTTGTTGAGTTACCGTCTGTACCTTTTGTTCCATACCCCAATGCCGGTGGGATCGTAATACGTCTGCGACCGCCAACACGCATTCCTACAAGACCATCACTCATGCCGGTAATGACACCGGAACCGAGTCCAACGAAGAAATTCAGCGGACTTCGCCCGGGTCCATCATTGCTGTCAAATTGTGTTCCATTGACAAAACGTCCGGTATACAGCACGCTAACACTACTACCGGTCGTGGCTTCAGCACCAACGCCCATGACAAGATCTTGGATCTTCACGATGTTGGAATCGACACGCAATAATTCAATATCAAAAATAAGAGTAGAGTTTGGTGGTATTGGTCCTTGTTGTGCTAAACCATAACCGAGTGTTGGCGGTACTTCAATGCGACGTCTGCCGCCAACGCGCATTCCGACCAGCGCACTATCCCAACCTTTGATAACCTCATTGTTGCCTAAAACGAAAGAGAATGGAGCACGTCTTGCAAAGCTACTGTCAAATTTAATTGTTGTGTCAGATTTTAGGCGACCAATATACTGCACTGTCAGAACTAATCCCGAATCAGCGCGCGCGCCTGTACCAACAACGCGATCAGTGATGATAAGCGTTGAATCGGTATTGGTGGGAATATCAGGTCCAACTGTTGTTCCTTTGCAGCCAACGATAATAATGGTGAGCGTCGCAAAGGCAACGGCAATCCATATTGCCGAAAGTCGAAATTGCATTCTTATATCCTTTTGAGTCATGTATGTGTATCGAAGTTGGAATGAATAAAATTACGCCAAGAGAATCGCAATTTACGAAAAAGAATAAGGGCAGGCTTCTTTGCCTGCCCTTGAAAACATGGTTTGCCTGTTCTTTTTTGTCAATCTTGTCTGTATCCGATTATAACTTTGGTATGATGATATGGGGTGCATTGACGGATTTGGCAGAAGCATTCAGGGTTGGTAGAGCATTCTGCATGAGTACGAGAAATTCTTTGCGAAGCGCAGTCAGTTCGGCTTTGCAGTCGGCATACATTTCTTTCATGCCCTGTGTGATTGGACCATCACTGGCGGCAGCATAATCATATAGCTGTCCTAGTACTGAGTAGAGTTTTGTTCCACCGCGCATTGCGAGAATATCGTAACTGACTTGGGCTATGGGGTTATGGAGCTTACCTTCAAGCGAATCAATTTTTTCAATCATTGTTTTCGAGTCGGAAACTAATGAGTTCATTGTCGGGGCTTCAGCAATAAATTCATTGCGCTGAACAAGCTGTTTTTTCACACTGCGTAAATGTTTCACCATGTTCGTGATACTCGCTACATCATCACGCATTTCAAGAGCACCACGCACTTGTGCTTCAAGTTCCGAAGCAGACATTGCTAAACGAGTATCGGGATTGAGCTGAACTGTGGTCTTTTCTGTTATGCCATGAGCATTGATGATAACTGTGTATGTACCTGGTGGTACCATTGGTCCCGCAACGGGATCACCGCCATCAATTTTAGCATCGGGAATCAATGTACAGCCTGCATAACTCATATCCCACACTACTCGATGTACACCGGGTTTATTTGTAAT
>DHLT01000120.1:0-2587 GCA_002405405.1 Ignavibacteria bacterium UBA4661
TTGATTTTATACGCTTCTTAGCAGGCTAAATATCTTGTTGTTGCTGATTTTTTTGTGGGAGAATAGTTTTGAGATACTGCCCTGTTTATGATCCTTTGACTGTTGCAACCAATTCGTGTGTTCCGGTAGCAATAACCGAACCGCCATGCTCGCCGGCTTCAGGACGCATGTCAATAATCCAGTTAGCAGATTTCATGACATCGGGGTTATGCTCGACAATAACTAGAGAATGACCTTTGTTTACCAATTGGCGGAAACATTTCAAGAGGGTTGCAATATCATGGAAATGCAATCCGGTAGTCGGCTCATCAAAAATAAACAGTGTGTGTGCCGACGATGTTTCTTGCAAGTAAGTTGCAAGTTTGATGCGTTGTGCTTCACCACCTGACAAGGTTGTACCGGGCTGTCCTAAGCGAATATACCCAAGACCAACATCTTGTAGGACTTTCAGTCGGGATACAACACGTTTTTCATGAGCAAAGAACTGTACGGCTTCATCAACAGTCATGGCAAGTACATCAACAATGGATTTACCGATACCATCGGCACCCCGATACATGATGTTTTGTGCTTCTTTTTTATATCGTGTACCTTTGCAGGATTCACACTCCAAATATACATCTGCAAGAAATTGCATTTCGATCTTCATCATGCCATCACCTTCGCACATGTCGCATCGACCACCGGGAACATTAAACGAAAAGTGTCCGGGTTTCCAACCAAGTTGACGAGCCGCTTGTGTATTGGCAAAGACTTCGCGAATAAAATCAAAGGATTTGGTATAGGTTGCCGGAGTTGAGCGCGGTGATTTACCGATGGGAGACTGATCAACCATTTCGATATGTGCGATATTGTCATCGCCTGTGATACTATCGTGAATACCAACTTCACTTACGGGTTGTCCGCGCTTGCGCAACAAACCGCTGTGCAAAACACTATGCACCAAAGTACTTTTGCCGGAGCCACTGACACCGGTAATGACGGTCATGCAGCCCAGTGGAATATCCACCCGATCACCTTTGAGATTGTTTTGTCGTGCACCATGAATCGATAAGAATGTGCCATTACCTTTGACGCGCTCCTGCGGTATGGTAATACTTTGTGTGCCTGATAAATATTTGCCGGTGAGCGTTGTTTGGTCGGCAATAAGTTCGTCCGGTGTTCCTTGAAATACAACAGTACCGCCATGCTCGCCGGCTTTTGGACCAATATCAATAATCATATCAGCGGAGCGCATAATATCTTCGTCATGTTCGACAACAAGTACGGTATTGCCTAAGCCGCGTAATTTTTTCATGATGCGAATCATGCGCTCTGTATCATGGGGGTGTAACCCGATGCTGGGTTCGTCGAGAACATACAGTGCCCCGACAAGTGCTGAACCAATCGAGGTAGCAAGATTAATGCGTTGTGTTTCACCACCCGAAAGTGTGTGGGCAAGACGATCGAGTGTGATATAACCCAAACCAATATCGTACAAAACATCCAAGCGCGCTCTGATTTCTTTTAGGACGCGACCGACAATTTGCTCTTGATAATCTGTGAGTGTTAATGTTGCAAACCATTGTTTGGCATTTGCAATAGTCATCCCGACAACGTGTGGCAGTGATTGTCCACCAACAAAGACTTGGCGAGCCGATCTGCGTAAGCGTGTACCATTGCACGACGGGCATTTTGTATAACCACGATACCGACTTACAAAGACACGGTTTTGTACTTTGTACATCTGCTCTTCGAGCTGTGCAAACGCACCGCGAATACCGAGATAGGAATCTGCGCCCTGCCACAAGAAAGCCATCTCTGATTCAGTAAAGGCATGAATGGGCTTCGTCGTAGAAATACCTTTTTGTATCGCTACTTTGATGAGTTCACGTTGATGAATCGTTTGCCCCAATGTCTGAAAAGGAAGAATTGCTCCATCTGACAATGACTTGCCGCGATTGGGAATGACTAAGTCTTCGTCAATTCCCATGCTTCGTCCGAAACCCTCGCATGTTGGACATGCACCCAGTGGGTTGTTGAAGGAAAATAAGCGAGGATTGGGCTCTTTATATACGATCGAGCATTGTGCGCATTCGTATTCACCGCTAAAATGGAGAACTTGCATATCGGTACGCATGGTTGTAAGATTACGCACCATACAACGTTTACCGCCATGCAAAAAAGCAGTTTCGAGTGCTTCGATCAAACGCAAACGCATATCGGGATCATCTTTGCGCATGATAAGCCGATCTGCGAGAACGAAGACATCGGCAAGAGCTGTTTTCTTGGGTAAGGCATTTTCGTTCAGATCAAGAATGTCATCACTGCCTCGCAAAACAACACGGAAAAATCCTTGCGCTTTGATGTTTTCGATTTCTTCATTCAGGGTGTGTTTGTTATGCTGTTGTAATGGAAAGAGTACATACAGTTTATCACCTTCGATACATTCATCCATCAGAAATTGCCCGGTTGACTGCGGTGTGTCTTTGCGTACTTCCGAACCACATTTGTGACAGAGAGTAATGCCGATGCGACCATATAGTACCCTCAAATAATCATACACTTCGGTCATCGTTCCTACAGTTGAGCGTGGGTTACGCGATAC
>DHLT01000120.1:2738-10804 GCA_002405405.1 Ignavibacteria bacterium UBA4661
CAGGGTTACGCGATACCGTTTTTTGCTGAATTGCAATTGCGGGTGGAATACCGGTAATGGAATCGACTTCAGGTTTTGCCATACGTTCCAAAAACTGTCGTGCATACGCGGAGAGCGATTCCATAAAACGACGTTGCCCCTCGGCATAGATGGTATCAAAGGCAAGCGAAGATTTTCCTGAACCACTGACACCTGTAATGACTACCAGTTTGTTTCGAGGGATATCGAGCGAAATATTTCGGAGATTATGAACACGTGCGCCACGCACAGCAATAACACGGCGTTGTGAGGGCAGAAGTTCGGAGCGTATATCCGTATGTTCCGTCGATAGTTGTGAGATCGTCGAAGACTCTTTCTGTTTTGTTGTGCTACGTTTAGCCATGATGCCACAATAAAATCCGCAAGAATGAAAGAGTATATGCTCGTAGTGTTTCCGAGATCAGAATAGTATTCTGACACGGCAATGCACATATACGCGAATCTCAAAGATACGAACCATGCCGTGTTTGCTCGGAAAAAAGCAGAAGAAATGTTGAATCTTTTCTATTTTGACCTTTCAGCACATCGCCAAATTGGTACAATATGCCACACAGATTCAAAACAATATAGATTGTCTATCATCATGCATAATCACCATTGTCATCGCACTTTTTCAATATGCAATGGTTGCTAAGCATATTCGCATAGCAAAGTAGCACCATATGGTGTAGAGGAATAATTTTATGACCATATTGAAACATACAGCACATTATTGTGTTGTTACTGTAGAGACTGTTCACACGCATATATTTTCAATGGATTGAATACTCATGTTTTGTGATATCATGATGCAAATAAAACATGCAAGGCACACCATCATGTGCGGTGGAGTGTCCTTGGCTGTCCTATTGGTAAGCGTGGTAACAGTCGCCATTGCCCGAAAACCGGATTCATTACAGCGTTCAGGATCATTCGGTCTTATTGCCGGAGGGCAATATTTTAGGCATTCAGGAGCATTTCCTGTGTCGGATATTGATACTTGTGGCATCTATATGCCGGCGCGTCCTCTCGCAAGCTATTTAGTAGGGCTAACATACGATATGCCTATGCTGAGCTTTGCCGATATATCTGCTCGTTTGCTTTACCAACGGATGATCGGCTCTTTTACGGCTCAATCTTGTTGTACGGAAGTCTTCGATGCACGCAATCAGCAATATGTACCATTTACGCGGGAGTTTGAGTATCGTCCTGATATTCGTTCTTTGGTTGTTGATGTGGGCGTGCAACTTTTTCCGATTCCTTCGTTGCCATTCTATGTTCGTATGGCAGGTAATGTTACCCTGCCAATCTTTGGAGCAACCGTAACACAACGCGAACGGATTGTATCGCCTGATTTCGTTCGTTTTGATAATAATTCGACCGAACGCATAACTGCAATAGGTGAATTGTCAGGACTGGAAGCTGTATGGGGTGCAAATGCAGGTTTGGGCGTCCACATTCCTTTGTCCTCATCGGTTGATGTCTATCCTGAAATTAGCTATCAACGTCATTTCACGACAATTGATCCGATACGCAATTGGCAGACGGAGTCTGTGCGCCTATTGTTCGGTATTCGCTATCATGATCGTGACTCCGTCATCAAGCAGGAAGAGCCGCGTGTATTGCCTGTGAAACAAGAAATACCAACGACTGCTACGATTGTGCATCGTCCTGTACTTTCGCTACAAGCCCAACCGCCACTGGTACTCCGCCAAACCGTTGTTACACAAACCTATCCGTTGTTACCCTATATCTTTTTTGATAGTGCTTCGACAATATTACGTTCCGTGTATCGTACACAGAGCTATGCGCCCACTTTTACAGAAAAAGAACTTTCCAAAGAAACCCTCGATATCTACTATTCGTTGTTGCCGATTATTGCACAACGACTTCTCCGTAATCCTGCGGCAGTGCTTACGATTATCGGAACATCGGATTCTAAAGAAGCACCTACAGAAGCCGAACGTCTTATGCTTGCTCGCCAACGAGCTGATGTTGTGACCGCAATGTTGAGTTCTATCGGCAACATACCACGCCAGCGGATTGTAACAACTGTGCAGGCAATGCCCACCGTTGCTTCATCTGAACGTATTCCGGAAGGTGTGGAGGAAAATCGTCGTGTTGAAATTGTTGCTTCTCATCCTGATATTCTTGCGCCGGTGGTGCATTCACGTTTTTGGGAATATGTCTTCGACGAAAAAAGTAGTATGGTCAGTATGCAAAGTAATGACACTAGTGCGGCATGGACATTATCTGTTATGTATCGGCAGACACTGCTCAAAGCATGGAGTGGTAAAGGACAATTACCGTCGTCGTATAAGATTGCTTTGGATTCTTTACCATTCAAAAAAATTAGTTCCCTTATCGCTAAAGATGATTCATTGACCATTGCTGTTCGCATGCAAACCCAATCGGGTGGCATACTCGAACAAACAGTCCGTCAGCCCTTTCATGTTATTGCCGATAATATCGAAATCAGTCGCTTGAGTTTAATTGTCTTCGATTTCGACAAAGCCGATATTTCATCCGCCAATAAAACAATGATGCAGTCTTTCGTCCGTGAGGCACTCCAACCAACATCTGAGTCAGTGATTACGGGTACTACAGACCGTGTCGGTGAAGAGCAGTACAATATGCAATTGTCGCAGGCGCGTGCCGATGCCGTTAAAAAATACTTATTGGCATTACAACCACAAGCAACCATTCTTTCTTGTAAAGGATTAGGTGAATCATCCTTGCTCTTCTCCAATGAAGTTCCCGAAGGACGGTTTTACTGTCGAACGGTTTCAATTATTGTTAAAACACCGATTCGACCCTGATATGATGCAATGTTCTACTACACATAACACATGAATAATTCTTTGATTTGATTCCTCTTTTCACTGTTTGTACGAGGTTTAGCATGGCAGAACAATACTATACTCGACGAGAAGCACTACAGTTCTTTACAACACAGAGAACAGTGCACGATGATGGCAATACCGGGATGGTTGCATCTTCCGGGGCAGTGCGTAAAGAAACGATAACAGCGGGTCTTGAGCCATACACACAGCCCCTCGATATGCAACGAGCTTTGCATTTGCTTCGGAGAATTTCTTTTGCACCAACATATGCTCAGGCAAGTGCTTTGGTTGGGCGTACTGCTGATCAGGCTGTTGAACAATTACTGGGTACCGGCACAGAGCCAGCACCATCTGCTCCGGGAGCATGGATAACACAGGGATACGAAAACCCTGAGAATGCTGATCGCCAAACAGGTGATGCTATTCGTGGTACATGGCGCTCGCAGTTTGCACAGTTGCAGGCATGGTGGGTGAGTCTTATGGCGAATGAAACAAGCCCGGCTATTGAAAAACTTACACTCTTTTGGAGCGGACATTTTACATCCGAATTTGCGTTTGATGATGTCTATAACCCACCACAAATGTTGTATTTGCAGAATGCCATTCTTCGTAAAGATCGGTTAGGTGATATGCGCCAATTAGTCGAGGATATCACGGTCGATGGTGCCATGTTGAATTATCTCGGCGGCAATTTGAATGTTGCAGGACGACCCAATGAAAACTATGCTCGTGAGTTGATGGAACTCTTCACCACCGGCATCGGCGCATATACCGAAGAGGACGTCAAAGAAGCCGCTCGTGTACTGACGGGCTGGAAGGTAGGCATGTTTAGCGATGCACCTGCGCCCAATGGCATCTACCAGCCATACTTTGTACCAAGTCAGCACGATGTGCGATCAAAAACGATTCTTGGTGTAACGATTCCTGCTCGCGATCAGCAATCCAATACGGAAGCATTAGTGCGTAGAGAAGAAGTTCGCAGTTTGATTGATATTATCTTCGAGCAACGAAGTTCTGCCGTTGGAAAATTTATCGCTGAAAAACTGTATCGCTTTTTTGTGTATTCCAATCCAAATGTGCAAGACCAACAGTTCATCGGTCAGCTTTCCGCGCTTTTTCGTCAGTCGAATTGGCAAATACGCCCCGTGCTGGCGGCTATGTTAAAGAGTGCTCATTTCTTTGATACAGCTAATATCGGTGTTCAAATCAAGACACCTGCTGAGTTTGTGCTGGGACTTGCTCGCCAATTGAATCTCCGCAGTAGTGCAACGGCAGGTGCAATGCGTTCGTTTGAGCAAGATCTTATCGAGCCACCAAATGTAGCCGGCTGGCCCGGCTATCGAGAATGGATCAGTACCAAAACATATCCACTCCGCTTGCAATATGCGCAAGGATTAGTCAATGCAATGAGTAATCAACAAGCATTGGCATTTGCACAACAATTTCCTGTATTTCGTAATGCTGATCAGTTGGTAACAGCTATCGAACAGCACCTTTTGCCTCGCCCTATCGCTGCGACACGCCATCAGCGATATGTTGCAGCATTACTGCAGGGAACATTTGACTATGAATGGCCGACGATCAGTCTTGATGCTAATGCCGCAGGACCTCGTATCAAAGCACTTCTTTTGTTGATACTTCGCGCACCGGACATGCACCTGTGCTAACACTGCTTATCGCGAACGGTTTATTTTTTGTTAGTGCTCTTTTTCCTTCTTCGACTATTCCTTTAGTATCATGATGAAACGCAGAGATTTTCTTCGCCGTACAGGCATTGCAACCGCAGGTGTTGCTTTACCGCAATTGGTTCCCGGTATGCCATTATATGCTTCTTCGCCGACCGACAAACTTGGTCGTGAAATACAACAAACCGGTGGTGATAACATTCTTATTGTTGTCCAGCTTTTTGGTGGAAATGATGGTTTGAATACGATTATACCCGTACAGGATAGCAACTATTATCGTTTACGTCCGAATCTTGCTATCAACCAAAATGAAGCCGTGCGTGTTTTAACCTCCAATACTTTTATGCACCCTGCACTCGCCGATACAAGTATTCCTGATCGTGGGTTACAGGGGTTGATGGAACAAGGACGATTGGCGATCATTCAAAATGTCGGTTATGAAAATCCGAATCTTTCGCACTTTCGATCAACGGATATTTGGTTGAGCGGTTTTAATTCATCGAATCCAGATGATCGGCTTACAAGTGGGTGGCTTGGTAGAAATTTTGCCCGCACTGTCTCAGGCAATGACCCCAATACGATTCCTGATTATCCACTCTGTGTGCAAATTGGTGGAACACTATCGATGATGTTTCGGAGTGATCGCGGCGATATGGGTATTGCTCTCGATGATCCTGCAACATTTTTTCAGCTCGGACGCGGGATCAATTCGGACGATGTATCGCCGAATGATGGATCAACTTTTGCACAAGAATTTGACTACATCAAAGCCCTAGCAGTGAAATCAGATCGCTATTCTCAACAAGTGAAAGATGCTTTTGATCGTGGTCGTAATACGGTCGATAACTATGCTGATGGCTTTGCACAACAACTGCGCTTGGTAGCTCGACTTATTTCCGGTGGCTTGCAGACAAAAGTCTATATGGTGTACATGGGTGGTTTTGATACGCATATTTCACAACAAGCACGGCTATCGCAAGGACAGTTTTCAGGGTTACATCCACGATTACTCCGTGATTTGAGTATGGGTATTACACAGTTTATGAAAGATGCCATACAGCAACGATTTGCTGATCGGGTGGTGGGCATGACGATTTCTGAATTTGGTCGCCGACCTGAAGAAAATGGCAGTCGTGGCACCGATCATGGAGCCGCATCGGTACAGTTTGTTTTTGGTAATAATGTTCGTGGCGGTGTATATGGGCAGAACCCGAATCTTGCTGATTTGAATGCCAACGGCGATGTCAAGTATGAGTTCGATTATCGTAGGATCTATGCAGAAATGTTACGAACATGGTTAGGAGCCTCAGCAACTGATGTGCAAGACATTTTGCAAGCACGGATTAATCCACTGCCCTTGCTCAATGCGCGTGCAGTATCTGTACGCTCTCCACTCGATACGACCATGTCGGAGATACTCATATCACCCCAACCAACATCGGGACCCGCAATGGTACAATTCGCGCTTCGTGAGTCTGCACGTGTCGAGATTGTTTTATATGACCTCCGTGGTATCGGTACAGTGTTGGTAGGTGCACAGATGCTCTCTGCCGGTGTACAAAGAATTGCTATTTCATCAGCGATTGCATCGGGACAGTATATGCTTGGTGTTGTTATCAATGGTACACCACATGTTCAGCCCTTTGTTGTTGTTCGATAAATTTTTTTTGATATCTCTTCTTCGATCATTGTTTTCTCTGCGCATAATCTTCATGCAACGATTTCTACGGACATATAGCATCCTTGTTCTTCTGATCATGCTCCTTATGGGTAGGATTGATGTGTATAGTCAGTCACCCTGTGATCTCGATAACCAGTGTGTCGGTAATGCGCTAACCCTGCGAGGAACATTGTCATCGTTGCAGTTTGCACAAGTTGAGCGTATTGTCGGTGGGCGTGTGGAGCGTTCTGCCGTACTAGACTCTGTGCGAGGAGCATTTACTTTTGAGTCGCACATCTTGGTGAATCGACAAGTCGGAAAACGGCAATTCATTGCAGGAAGTTGGGGTATCAATGCCGACCAAAATGATATGTGGCGTGTCTATGTAGAGGATATTGGCAGTGCTACGACGGCAGATATTGTCTTTGAAGTTGATGACCCAAATCAACAGCTCGGTGCTGCTGATAATGTTGTTGTGCGGTTACGTGTATCCAATCTATATGCGCAGTGGCATCATTGCTCTGCTATTTTTGATGGAAGAAATCGCACCGTGAGTATGGTTGTTGATGGTCGCTTAACCACAACTGCAAGTATTGGCTTTTCTGCATTACTGAATGCTGATGATCGCGTACCTACACAGTTTGGGAGCATTTCCGGTATCAATGCTGATGCGGCGATCAATACACCCTTACAAGGGCAAATGGACGAAATTCGCTTATGGAATCGTGCGGTACCGATAACGGCACTTGCATGTCAGTCAGAGCAGTCTTTAGAGGGTAATGAAAGCGGACTGATTGGCTATTATCGGTGCAATGGAAGTGATGTACAACGCCAGTTGTGCGATGCTACGGGACTTAATCAGCCGGGTCCACTCATTGGTGCAACACTTGAAACAAGTAATCGAATATTGCCTGTAGTACTGGCAGTACAACCTATGGCAATCGCGCAAACACTCCAATGCGATACAGCGACGGTCGTAAACATAACACTTCGTAACACAACAGACTGCCCACAACAGTACTTCGCATATATCGTGGGCGATCCGGCACAATTTTCATTACAAACACCGCAAACCATTATCATAGCACCGCGAGAAAGCACGACATTGTCGGTTCGCTTTACTTCGGCACTGGCGGGTCTTTTTACAGCATCGGTGGTCGTACAGAGCAGTAATCGATGTGGCGGTGTAACATCAATTCCTATCGAAATCAGCAGGAAGAATGATCTTGTCTTCTCGGATAATATTCTTCGTTTTGACCCACTCTTAGGTGGATGTGCCAGTTTTCGTGAGCACGAGCGGACACTAACCATGTACAACTCATCAACACAAACAATTACGATCAGTTCGATACAACTCGCCGGTAGCAGTGTACAAGTGTTTTATCCTGATCCGATACCAATGCCTTTGGTATTGAATCCGGGTGAGGGGCGTAATCTTCGGATTGTCTTTCAACCGCCGATTGACTCTACACGGCAGTTTAATGATACACTTTCTATTCGTTCGAGCGATTGCCGATTCACACAACGAATCCCATTAGAAGCTGTGCAATATGAGATTGTTCGTGTTGGTGCATTCTCAGTGAATAATCCTCGCTTTACCCAACCCATTACATTCCCCAATGAATGTGTCGGGCAGGTAGGAAATCCTTTTAGCTATATCGTAGTGAATTATGTTACGAATGCAACCTTTTTGATTGATACGATTATTGTACCACGAGGTTTTGTTGGGCGGCGACAAACCTATCCGATTCGTGTTGCTCCTGCATTAGTTGATGCTAATCAATTTGTACGCTTTCAACCGCTCACGAGTGGTGTAACGCAAGGCACAGTGGTTATACGTGGTCGATTGGAAGGTAATAC
>DHLT01000120.1:10914-18380 GCA_002405405.1 Ignavibacteria bacterium UBA4661
CGATTGGAAGGTAATACCTGTACTTTTGAACAAAGATTTGAAGTACGTGGTCGCGGTGTGGAATCACGCCCCGATATGATTTTACCTTTTACAGATTTTGGTTCGGTATTGGTCGGTCGTGATTCGACGATGATACTTACTGTACGCAATAATACACCGAGTGATACGCTGCGTATTTCTGTGTCGCTTCGCGATGGAGCAAATTTTGTGCGTACAGGCGGACAAGCATTTACGCTTCTGCCCGGATCCAGCGCAACAACAAGTATTGCATTTCGACCTGTAACCACCGGAACAATTACCGATCAGATTTGCATTTTCGAGCAGAGGTGCTTTGCTTCAACATGTGTAAGTATATCAGGCATTGGCGTGAATGAAGTGTTGAGTATCGAACCGAGTACCTTGCGTATTGAAAACACAATTTCATGTGCTTCGCAGAATGGTGTTTTACAACTCAGAAATCTCACTAATCAGCCACAAACTCTCACCAATCCCAATTTTGTGGGTATTGGCGGTGGAGCAGGTCGATTTACGATTGTTCCTGCCATTGCTCCGAATACGCCGATTACGCTTCCCCCGAATGGTACGCAACGATGGACAATTACCTACACACCCAATGATAACACGAATGATCGTTCTGATCGTGCACGCTTGAGTTTTACCTTGGCAGGGCAGAATTGGATTACCGATGTTCTTGGTACATCCTTGATTCCTCGTGTCGGTGCAACACGTCTTGTTACGTTTGGGCAATGGGAGGTCGGTGATCGTGCTCTCGACACGGTGTATGTGGAGAATGTGTCACCCTATCCTGTTGCTGTGGGTGCACCACAATTGATCAGTACGGGATTTCGTTTGCTTCAAGCACTCGATGGAACACTTCCTAAAACACTGCAATCGCGTGAGCGACTGCGTTTTGTGGTAGAGTTCGCACCACAACAAGCGCGGTCATTTCGTGACACGATTGTCTTTCCGGTTACGGGACCTTGTAATGCGCCACCTGCACGTGTTGTCTTGACGGGGCAAGGTATTATCGAGCGTACAGAAATTCCGATTTCATTTTTGAATTTTGGATTTGTATATCCGTGCGAGTGTGTGAGCCGTGATATTGTCTTGGTGAACAATTCATTTGTGCATGAACATACCGTCGAGAGCATTCTCACCGATGGTGTTGGGATTACGCCAATACAAACGGCACAACCCCAACTTTTCACATGGAAACGCAAACGCACCAACACGAGTGATATACCATTCACTATTGCAAAACAAGAGCGCGATACGATTGTCGTAACATATTGTCCGCGTACGCCATCGACACAACTCTTTTCCATCAACTCAGCAAATATGCGGTTTCGAGCGCGTGGTCCGGGGTGGAGCCAAAGTTATTCGGTGTATGTTGCCGGTCGAAGGTCATTACCGTTTGCACCGAATCCTGATTTAATTGTTTTTCCGCCGATGATTGCCGGAACGACATCCGCAACGCAAACCGCACAGCTTACGATTCCGGGTTTTGATTTGAATCCGCGTTTGGAAAATGTTGAAATTGACAGTATTGGTATCTTATCGATTGATCCACCTGATGCTGTGAATGTATTTCGTATTGCACCGCCCCGAACAGGGCTGACGATTCCACCGAATACAACACGCGCCGTCAATGTTACTTTTCATCCTCTCGAAGCTCGTGAATATATTGCTCGGATTGCATTATATCTGCGTAAACCTTGTGCTGAAATGGATACAACGATTGTACTGCAAGGTACTGCATATCCTTCGCCGAATAGCCTGCAAGCCCGCTTTGATGCAAATACATTTGGCGGTACAACATCGCTTACGGCAAATCCGTGCGATACGATTCGCGTACCGATTTTTCTGACACGTATACTGCCACGAGCAGTAGCAGAATTTACAGCACGATTAACCTTTGATTCAACGCAGATGCGTGTGGTTGGTATTCGTGCCTTGCAAACACAAGCAGGTACAGCATCACTTCGGCGCACAAGTACGGCAACGCTGATGGTCTTTGGCAATACGCAGGCTAACCAATCAACGACGACACCGTTTGCAGAAGTGCTTTTCATAGCGCAAGCAGGATTTCGGGGAACAACATCCTTGCGAACAGATTCCCTGCGACCTTTTATTGATGGACTTGATCCGACTTCTGCTTTTGGACGTATTCGTATTACCAATCCGCGTATTTCTGCACAAAGTACCTTACGGTACGATAGTGTCTTGGTGGGTGAGTGCGCCGTCGATACACTGCGTATTTTGAATACGGGAGATGTTGCCGTACAAATATCGACTGCTCTTGCGCAGTTAAATCTGCCACGCACCATGAGTGTGGTCAGTGCGCAACCGCCGCTCAATCAACTCATTCAACCTAATAGTAGTGCTGATGTTGTTATTCGATATTGTCCGCTTCGTGCTGAAACAACGACGACGACGGTACAATTTGCCGTGCAACCCTGCTCTGTCAGTACAACAACACAAGTTGTTGCATCCAGCTATGCTACGCCTTTTACCTTGAATATTCTTGCCGAACAGCGTCAATCCACTTTGGCAACACCCACACTTCTGCGAGGATATTTGGCAGATACGATTAAAATTGCTCTGCGACCGGATCGAGATATGCAGGCAGTAGTGCGAGGAAATCTCTTTATACAACGTCAGGCGCGGATGACCGGTGTTGTGGAATACAGTCCTTATGCGCTCAAGTATATCAGTACTACCGTTGCAAATGTATCGCAAGCTACAACACAGCATAGTGTAGTGCCGATATTGGAGCGACATGGTCGTTTGCGATTAGAATATAGTTCGCTTGCAACGATTGCTTCGCAACAGGATCTTGCTATTCTGACTTTTGTTGTTCCTTTGCCGGATACAACCTACACACCGATTCGGACATTCATTATTCCTGAATCATTGACAAGCGATACACTGCAATACTTTGCTTTGCAGCAATCGACAACCACAGCCACATTCAATACGTTAGGGCGATGTGGGATCGAATCAATTCGTTTTGCCGATATGCCTTCGCAAACAGCAGGTTCGCTGACCATTCGAGCATTCCCCCAACCCGCACATGATATGATTATCATGGCAATTGATCGTGCTGATGATAGCATACATGATATGGATTTGCACTTTACACTCTATGACATGATGGGGAAAGAACAATCCTTAGAGGCGCGTAATACTTTGCTTCGTATGGGGGCACGAGAATTCACTCTGCCCTTGCCACGTATATTGCCAAATGGTGTTTATGTTCTTGTTGTAACTTCGCATACAATGGTTATGCGCATACCGATTGTTATCAGTCGTTAAGCGAGAGTGTCGGTCATTGCAGTACGGCGAGTAATGATAATATTTTCTGCTGAATTACACAGAACAGTGTTTGTACTTCCGTACAAGCGTTGCGTTTTATATTTTCACCACATTCACAAGTGCACTTTCCATCATTATTGTGGTTTTCTCGCATAGCCAAATAACCATCGGCATCTTGTATGCGTGAAGCACAAGCCACATTTTTCTTTGTTTATAATCGGTATGGAAGCAAATACACAACATAGCTCTGCTGAACCCGTTGCATCAACTCAGCCGGTAACAGTTTTTATCGTTGATGATGATATTGCCACACGTAATTTTATCAAGTCGGTATTAGAGCAAGAACGACCACACATCAAGTTCACGGAAATTCATGATGGTTTGACGGCATTGGTAGAATTGTTGAACATGGAAAGCGCGCCGTCGCTTGTTATTCTTGATATACAAATGCCTAAAGTGAATGGGCACAATATTGTGCAAGAATTACGCAAACGATATCACAAAAATGATTTACCGATTGTCATGTGTACCGGTACTAACAATCGTGCACTTCTTATGGATTTGCTCCAACTTGGTGTGAATGATATGCTGCTAAAGCCTTTCGACCGCTTCGCTTTGCTCGCCAAAACACTCAAATACTTGGGTGATTAATAATGGTAATATGCTTTGTCTGTACTATGCTTCATCTTTAAAAATGACTCGACTTATTTTGTTTTCATCACTTTTCTTCTTTGTACTATGATACGCACACTCGATCAACTCTCACTATCCGGCAAGCGCGTGTTGGTGCGCGTGGATTTTAATGTACCACAAGATGATACAGGCGCAATTACCGATACTACGCGCATTCGGGAGTCACTGGCGACGATTCGTGCTATCCGTTCAGCAGGTGGTAAAGTGATACTGATGTCGCATCTGGGTCGTCCCAAAGGTAAGGTTAATCCAAAATATACTCTTGCTCCTGTCGCACAATCACTTGGGACATTGCTTGGTATTGATGTTCGTCTTGCTCCTGATTGTATTGGTGCTGATACGGAAGCACTCGTTGCAAGCATGAATGCAGGTGATGTAGTACTGCTGGAGAATCTTCGATTTCATGCAGAAGAAGAAGATAATAATGCTGGATTTGCAGAAGCACTGGCACGGCTTGGTGACGTGTACGTCAATGACGCATTCGGTACTGCACATCGTGCACATGCGAGTACAGAAGGAGTTGCGAGACTGATTGCTGAACGTGGAGCAGGCTATTTACTCAATAAAGAACTTCAATATTTGGGTTCGGCAGTGGCTCATCCACGCCGTCCTTTTACGGCAATCTTAGGCGGTTCAAAAATTTCAGGGAAGATTGATGTTTTACAAAATTTAATGGGGAAATGCGATACCGTGATTGTTGGTGGCGGTATGATTTTTACCTTCTACAAAGCTATGGGAAAAGAAGTAGGTGCATCGCTGGTAGAAGAAGATCGTATACAAATGGCAGAAGATATTTTGCGTCAAGCGCAGAATTCCGATGTAGAGTTGCTTCTGCCGGGTGATGTTGTTGTGACAACAAAATTTGCCAATGATGCCGAACGTAAAACGGTGAGTATTGATGATATCGAACCCGGCTGGATGGGCTTAGATATCGGTGCACAAACGATTCAACAATTTGTTACGACCATTACAGACTCGCAAACAGTTGTCTGGAATGGTCCGATGGGTGTTTTTGAGATGAGTAACTTTGCCGCAGGTACGATTGCCATTGCACAGGCACTTGCAACGGCAACTGAACAAGGTGCAACAACAATTGTCGGTGGTGGCGATTCGGCAGCGGCAATAGCACAGTTTGGTTTTGCCGATAAAGTCACTCATGTTTCAACCGGTGGTGGAGCATCATTAGAGTTCCTCGAAGGAAAAGTGTTGCCCGGCGTTGCCGCATTGGATGTATAGCATGGCACAAACGATTGAACTCCTTCGCGAGAAAATTTTACATCGACTAAAAGCCGCCTCACCGGCATCAGTACGGCTGAATGAACTTGCAGCGCAATTGCATTTCCCTTCGGACTCGCCCGACTACGAACTCCTTCGCGATGTGCTGAATACGCTCTGCGAGGAGGGGATTGTTTATCGTTCTACACGCAGAAAATATGGTCTCCAGCAAGCAGTACCGCAGGTAAATACCTTTATCGGTACACTGATTTGTGATGGCTATAATGGTATTGTGCATACGGATAATGCCGAGTTTCCGCGTGTCCATATCAAACGACTGGATATGAGTACGGCTCTGCATGGCGACACGGTGCAGGTAACACTTTTTGCCTTTGGTAAAGACAATAAGGTGCGTGGTGAAATTTCTGCAATAGTTGAGCGCAGTAAAGATCCAATTGTAGGGGTTGTGCAATTCGATGGTGATTTTTATTTCGTAGAGCCACACGATAAACGCTTTCATGTTGATTTTCTGATTCCCGAAAAACGACTACAAGGTGCGCGAGACGGCGATGTTGTACAGATCGAGCTCATTCGATGGGATGACCCGATGAAATCCCCGGAGGCAAGTGTTCTTCATATCAACAAACGAGTAATGCTCGAAGAACAACGAGGCAAACATTCTGCGGTTACTGCTATCGACCGTATTGATTTTGATAGTGTTTTACGTGAGTTCAAATTGGTCAAAGATTTCGCTCCGGTTGTTGAAAGCGAAGCAGAAAAGGTTGCCGTGCCGATTTCATCGGAAGAAATTGCCCGACGACTTGATTTGCGAGACGATTTGATTTGCACGATTGATCCCGTTAATGCCCGTGACTTTGATGACGCATTGTCATACAAAGAGCTCGAAGACGGCAGTATCGAAATTGGTGTTCATATTGCTGATGTCAGCCACTATGTACGTGAGGGAACAGAACTCGATGCCGAAGCATTTCGGCGCGGCAATAGTACATATCTTGTCGATGGAGTTGTACCGATGCTTCCGCATAGTTTGTCTAGTGATATGTGCTCATTAGTACCACATCAGGATCGGTTAGCATTTTCAGTTTTGTTGCGTTTCGGTAAGCGTGGTGCGGTACAGAGTTTTTCGATTGCAGAGACCGTCATTCACAGCAAGCGACGATTTACATATGAAGAAGTGCAGAGCATTATTGATGGACAGGATAGCAATGATCCGTCCGAAGTTCTGCAAACGCTTCGCAAACTCAATGCTTTTGCAAAAGTCTTAAGTGCAAAACGTTATAAAACCGGTGGGATCAATTTTGAAACAACCGAAATACAATTCTCGCTGGATGCCGATCATAAGCCTACACATGCCTATGTCAAACGGAGAACCGATGCTACCTCTTTAGTCGAAGAATTCATGCTGGCGGCAAATCAAGCCGTAGCACTTCGAGCCAAAGAATTAACAAAAGAGTTTCAGATAAAAACTCTGCCATATGTCTATCGAATTCATGATGAGCCGGATCCTGCTAAGCTTCGTGATGCTCTTGCAATTATTCACCAAATGGGAGTGAAAGTTCCCCAGAAAGATTTGACCTCGCAGGATATTAACACTATTCTTCAGGCAGTGGAAGATCGTCCGGAGAAATTTGCTATTCATCAAGTTTTATTGCGTGCAATGGCAAAAGCCGTGTATAGCGACTACAATATCGGACACTATGGTTTGGGTTTTGATTACTATTCGCACTTTACCTCACCTATTCGCCGTTATCCTGATCTTGTGGTGCATCGTCTGCTCAAGGAATATGCAGCCGGCAAGCCCTCGGCAAGTCGTTTGCAAGACTTGGCAGAATTTTGTGCCGAGTCAAGCGATCACTGTTCGGGAACAGAGCGTCTTGCGACTGAAGCCGAACGTGCTTCAATTAAACTTGCACAAACAGCACTTGCCGGATTTAATCTTGGCAATGAATACAATGGTACAGTATCGGGTGTACAACGCTATGGCATTTTTGTTGTTGTTGATGAGATTTATGCTGAGGGGTTGATTCGCTTGCATGGGATTGGTGATGATTACTATATCTTCGACGAAAAAAATATGACACTGATTGGTCGGCGTACCAAGCGTGTCTTTCGTATCGGTACGCGCTTGCGTGTGCAAATTACCAAAGTGAATCTCGGTAAACGTGAAGTTGACTTTCGATATTTAGGAGAAGAATCTCGCGTTGCTGATATGATCATTACTG
>DHLT01000213.1:0-946 GCA_002405405.1 Ignavibacteria bacterium UBA4661
TCATCGGCTATTCAAGTAATTACCGTATTTATTGGCTCAACACCACAGGGGCATACAACAACTTTAGGGCGTGGAGGCTCGGACTATACAGGTGCAATTTTTGGTGCAGCTCTAAAAGCAAAAGAAATTCAGATTTGGACAGATGTGAATGGTGTCATGACGGCCGACCCACGGAAAGTCCCGAACGCTCATACACTCGATCACTTGAGCTACGACGAGGCGATGGAAATGTCACATTTTGGTGCAAAAGTTATTCATCCTCCAACAATACAACCTGCTTTGTCAGCCGGTATTCCGTTGCGCATTATGAATACTTTTAATCCACAATTTCCGGGAACACTTATTACGCAAGAGAATAGAACATCTCCTTTTGCAATCAAAGGGATTTCTTCTATGGGGAATATTGCTTTGCTTACTATTTCCGGTGCCGGTATGGTGGGTGTCGTGGGTATGTCACAACGATTGTTTGGTGCTATGGCACGTGCAAATGCAAGCGCGATTCTCATTACCCAGGCTTCCAGCGAACATTCTATTTGTATTGCACTTGAGACTACACAAGCACCGAGCGCGGTAGCATCCATCAATGATGAGTTTAAGTATGAAATAGCTGATGGACTATTGGAATCGGTTCAGTTGGAATCTGATCAATCAATTGTGGCAATTGTTGGCAGTAACATGAAAAATACACCGGGAATTGCCGGAAAATTCTTTAGTGCTCTTGGCGAGCATGGAGTAAATATCCGTGCAATTGCGCAGGGTTCATCGGAATTGAATATTTCATGTGTGATAGCAAAAAAAGACGAAGCAACGGCTATTCGTGCAATTCATGACAAGTTTTATGTTGCTGATACGAATTCGCTTAATGTTTTTATCGCAGGTGTTGGTACCGTCGGCGCAGAATTGATGAAGCAAATTGCTCGTTATCAACAGACAGCTGCTTCACACC
>DHLT01000213.1:984-3892 GCA_002405405.1 Ignavibacteria bacterium UBA4661
ACCTGCCGAAAATTACGGTTGTAGGTGTTGCAAATTCTAAAGCAATGGTTTTTGATCCTAAAGGTATATCTGTCAACAAATGGCAAGCATTACTTTCACACTCACAACAGAAGGCAACAGCTCAAGAGATTCAGTCACTCATGGCGCAATTGACATTGTCACGCAAGGTCTTTGTTGATATGACTTCTAAAGATGCCTACTCAAATTTGTACACAGAGTTTGCAAAAGGTCAGTGTTCTATTGTTACTCCGAATAAATTACTGAATGCCGGTCCATTTAAAGAGTATCAAGAAGTACGTAATATAGCGAATGGTAATGGGGTAAAATTTTTGTATGAAGCTAATGTTGGTGCGGGTCTGCCGGTGATTAAGACCATACAAGATCTTGTACAAGGCGGTGATACTGTTAAAGAAATTCATGCTGTACTGTCCGGTACGCTTGCATATCTCTTCGATAAAATGATGAGTGGCGTTCTGTATAGCGAGGCAATCAAAGAAGCACATAAATTAGGGTATACAGAACCCGATCCTCGTGATGATTTAAGCGGTGTAGACGTAGCGCGCAAAGCATTGATTTTAGCCCGCGAGGTTGGTGCAAAGGTGGAAATTGATCGCGTAAGTGTCACGCCAGTTATGTCTGATAATGTTGCAAAAGCGAAATCGGTCGAAGATTTCTTCAAACTTATTCGTTTAGATGATGAAAAGTACTCAGCACTCCGCTTTCAAGCTGTGCGTGCTGCGAAACGGTTGGCATATATTGCAACAATAAAATTTGATACCAAGACGGCGAAAATCAAAGTTGCCCCCGAAATGATTGGACCGGAGCATCCCTGCTATCATGCTAAAACAAATAATGTGGTGTTAGTTTACAGTGCCTACTATAATTCGTCGCCCTTGGTAATTCAAGGACCCGGTGCAGGACCTCAAGTAACAGCCCATGGTGTGCTTGCCGATATACTGCGTTGCTATTGAGAATGGTGAGATTGTCATGAAAAATATTATGAGACAACAACGACATGTCAATCGCAAAGCAACTGTCTTTGCACCTGCAAGTGTAGCGAATGTTGCTTGCGGTTTTGATGTTTTAGGATTTGCAATTGAAAAGCCGGGCGATATTGTTTCAGCCACGACGACAAAAGAGCATGGTGTTCGGATTGCGGCTATCAAGGGTGATGATGGAGTTCTACCTCTTGAACTTCATAAAAATACTGCGGGTGTTGCTGCCTTGCGTACTTTAGAGCATATCCAGCATGTCCGTGGGGAGGAATTCGGTGTACAGCTTGTGATTACAAAAAATATGCCGAGCGGTAGTGGTCTTGGCTCAAGTGCTGCCAGCGCAGTTGCTGCGGCAGTTGCCGTCAATGCGCTTTTTGATTACCCGATTTCTCCTGAAGACTTGGTGAATTTTGCCATGAAAGGCGAAGCTGTTGCAAGTGGCTCAGAACATGCAGACAATGTTGCACCGTCACTCTTGGGAGGAATCACGCTTATTCGGGGTTATAAGCCATTGGATATTGTACGTATTCATGTACCCAAGGAGCTATGCGCTGTTGTTGTCAATCCACACATTATTGTTAAAACCAAAGAAGCTCGAGCAATTCTTCCCAAAAAGATTGCTCTCAAAGATGCTATTTCACAAACAGGTAATATTGCCGGATTTATTGCCGGTTGTATGCGCGAAGACTACGCGTTGATTGGTCGTTCGCTTGTGGATGTCATCGCCGAGCCACATCGTGCACAGCTTATTCCGCAGTATTTTGCCATGAAGCAAGCCGCTTTGCAAGCCGGTGCATTGGGATTCAATATCTCTGGTTCGGGTCCATCGGTTTTTGCATTGACCAATGATGCCCAAAAAGCAAAGGTTATTGCTCGTGCAATTACATCTGTTTTGAAACGGGCAGGTGTCGGTTCGACAGCATTTATTTCAGCTGTGAATACAACAGGACCAAAAGTGAAAGTGGTCTAACATTGAGTCCAAAAAGATAAAAAGCTGAATACAGGCAAATCTGTATTCAGCTTTTTTTGTTTTCTGACTTTCGCAAAAAACACCAAGTTGATATTTCAATAGTTGATTTTTTGCAAATTTCAAGGGTCAATTCTTTATCCATAAAACTTTTGCGAAAGTCCTATATATCTTAAAATTTAAATCCTCTCTTTTCTAATTTTTTTAATGAATTCGCTACTTCAATTTGCGCTTCAAGGTCATTTTTACGTTTTCCGTTTAAAATATCGTGTAGTAAGTCTGTTTCGTTTTGCGTTAATATTTCTCTGTCTTGCGATTGATTAAAGCTTATCATTTTTCTTATTAGGCCTAAAATAAGTTCTTCTTTTTGTTCGTCTTCAAGTTTTGGCTTTTTCAAATTAACCCACTTTCCGGCAAATTCTTCTGATCTCTGCAATAGTTCTTCATTGTGTTTTGCAACTATGTCAAGTATTTCAACGCCTTTTTGGTATTCATCGCCTGCTAAAGTTTTGTTCTCTCGTAATTTGTAAGCAATATGTGAAACTATTTGTTGTTTTATTGTGTCAAGTAACCTGCTGTCTTTACCCCATTGTAAAATTTCCTTCCAAAGTGCTGGTGGGATTGATTTAATTTGGGCTTCGTTTTGCTCTAATTCTGCTTTAGCAATATCAATATCTGTATTACGTTTTGGTGGGTTTTTCGGGTCAATTAAATCTGCCTCAATGTCTTGGAGATTAAAATCCCATTTGTGACTTTTTACCCTACTCCAACATTCTTCTTTTATTGCATATTCAATGTAGTCTTGACCGATGTATGTGTCAAGAATAAATTGATTGACTTGTTTCATTAACTCAAAAATGAAATCCGAAAGTTCGGAAGAAACATCTTGATTTTTCCAAATTTTTAAAAGGTCGAGTCGATTCTCTGTAATGATATTCAATAGCGA
>DHLT01000220.1:0-4906 GCA_002405405.1 Ignavibacteria bacterium UBA4661
TCTTCTTTGAAGTAGATAAAACTTTTAAGAAGGCATTGACAATTTTTGTGAAGTGATAGCGATGAAGATTCGAGTTCAGGGTTTAGCAGAGGGCTTGCATAATCTTGATGAGCAAGTTGATTGTTCAGCAATCGATGGGATGTTCCAAGAGTTTTTTGGTAACATTCGATTAAGTGGGACAATACAAAAAATAAGAACACAATTTGTGCTCCGCTGTATTCTTGAATGTTCGGCAAATCTTGTTTGTGATCGAAGTGGTGAAGATTATCAAGAGGTAGTTACAGCACCTTTTGATATAACATACATTGCCGACACGGAGCGTTTTTTGCTCCAACAAAAGGAGTATGATCCCGAACCTCCTATCTATATCCGCTCTGACGACAGATTTATCGATATTAGCGAAGAGGTTCGTCAGGTACTCGCACTTGCATTGCCAATGAAACGTGTTGCTCCGCAGTATCGTGAGGTAGATTTGAGCGATATTCTTGCTCTTAATTCGATAGAAAGCGGTGCTGCTAACATAGCACAAGATAAACAACACAGCACGATAGCTGATGATAGATGGTCTGCATTGCGAAATATTAAGTTTGAACAATCTTTCGATAATACGCCACGAGAAAGCTAGTATCGTTGATTAACGATTTACAATGCTGACACTGAGAATAAGTAGTATGAGTTATGCCTGATGACGTGCTTTGGTATCGCGTAGTATGGTTGGAAAACACAAGGGCAAATTTTCGGTAAAGTTTACATTCATTTTTTTTAGGAGTACAAATGCCAAATCCAAAACGTCGCCATTCGAAATCACGTCGTGACAAACGACGTACACATTACAAAGCAACACCTGCAACTATCGTAGAGTGTCCTAATTGTGGTGAGTCCAAACTTGCCCATGCCGCATGTCGTTCTTGCGGATACTACAACGGACGTAAAGTAGTAGTTGTTGCCGAGTAAGTGCGATTACAAAACAACATACAAATAAGCGGGAAAACATCATTGGTACAAGAAGTATCAAGTTTTTTCCCGCTTTTTTCGTTACTGTTTTTGTAGGTTTAGATTGCAACACACACGTTCAGAACCATCAATGAAATTCAATATGGCTGTTGAAATTCCGCAATGCATAATTGCCCTGGATGCAATGGGAGGCGATTTTGCACCGATGAACGAAATTCTTGGAGCAATTGATGCGCTTTCGGAATTGGGTACAAGTTCGGGCGTACAAATTCGTTTGTATGGTGATGAGGAAAAAATTTCTTTGATACTTCGTCAGCATAATGCTCAACATTTACCAATCAGCATCATTCATTGTGAAGAGGTTGTTGGTATGCATGATGATCCTGCAATGGCGATCAAAAAGAAGAAAAACTCTTCATTGATTCGTGGCATGGACGGTCACAAATCAGGTAGCGTTAATGCGTTTGTATCTGCCGGGAATACGGGGGCGGTGATGTCAGCTGGAACATTGATTCTTGGTCGAATCAAAGGTGTGAGTAGACCAACCATTGGTACCTTTCTGCCGTCGATTGCCTCAACACCAGTACTTTTAGTTGATGCCGGAGCAAATGTTGATTGCAAGCCGAAATTTCTCTATGAATTTGCAATCATGGGGAGCATTTATTATCGTGAAATCATTGGACAAAAAGAACCGAAAGTGGGTTTGTTGAATGTTGGAGAAGAAGAGAGTAAAGGAAATGAAGTTGCTTTGGAAACATTTTCTTTGCTTAAAGCATCGACATCGGTACGGTTTATTGGCAATGTTGAAGGGCGTGATATTCTTCTTCACGGTGCAGATGTGATTGTTTGCGATGGATTTACCGGCAACATCGTTTTGAAATTTGCCGAAAGTGTTATTAAATTTTTGAAAGCACGATTTACAACGTTTGCAGAAACAAGCTTGCTCAATAAAGCACTTATGGGTGTTGTCGCACCAGTGCTTCGTAAGGTGCTGAAAGATATGGATTATCAGCAGTATGGCGGAGTACCATTGTTGGGTGTTAACGGCGTTGTTATTATTGGGCATGGTAGCTCTTCACCATTAGCGATCAAGAATATGATCCTTCGCGCACACGAGATGGTACGAAAAAATATCAATCACAGCATTGCTTCCGCATTATCTTCATAACCATATATGTCTGTGCCATGATTGGTAGTGAGAATTTTTTTAACTGAGCAAAATTTTTAGATTATTTGAACAGAATCTTTCATCGAATTTTACACCGACCTCTATGAAATCAGTCCAACGTGCAGCAATTACCGCTGTATCGCATTATGTGCCCGAAGATATATATCCCAACACATGGTTTGAATCAAAAATTGAAACTTCTGATGAATGGATACGCTCACGTACGGGAATTATTGAAAGAAGATTTGCTCCACAAGATATGGCAACATCGCATATGATCGTCCGAGCTTCGGAGCGTATGTTTGCAGATTTTTCAATTGATAAATCAACGATTGATTGTGTGGTCGTTGCTACGGTAACACCAGATTATGTTTTCCCTTCAACGGCTGCGATTGTACAAAATGCCCTCGGCTTGAAAGCATGGGGATTTGATCTTTCCGCTGCATGCTCTGGATTTGTTTTTGCTCTTGAAACAGCACGCCGTATGGTAGAATCCGGAGGTGCACGTAGAGTGTTGGTTTGTGGTGCAGATAAGATGAGTTCTATTATCAATTTTGAGGACCGGGCTACTTGTGTGTTATTTGGTGATGGTGCCGGCGTTGTGCTTGTTGAATCAATCGAAGATGATACAGTGGGTATTCTCGATGCATTTATGGGTATGGATGGTAGTGGTTGCGATTCACTCCGGATGGAAGCAGGGGGAAGCCGTCATCCTGCTTCACACGAAACTGTTGAAAAGAAAATGCACTATGCCTATCAGGATGGAAAAACAGTATTTAAATCTGCTGTTGTTCAAATGGCTGATGCTGCATACCAAATCATGTCTCGCAATAATCTTACAGGCGATGATGTTCGTTGGCTTGTTCCTCACCAAGCTAATCTTCGAATTATTGATGCCACTGCAGAAAGAATGGGATTGTCGCCCGAAAAAGTGATGATCAATATTGAAAAATATGGCAATACGACGGCAGGAACAATACCGATTTGCTTGTCTGAATGGCATGCAAAAGGTCAGCTGGATTACGGTGACACTGTGGTCTTAGCATGTTTTGGTGGTGGCTATACATGGGGTAGTATGCTCTTAAAGTGGGCAATTAAGCGTACTTGATAATTCTAACGCATTCTCAATTTTTGAATTTCACTGGTACAAGTATGAGTACAGCACTACTATTTTCAGGACAAGGGTCGCAATATGTCGGTATGATGCGCGACCTTGTAGAAGAGTTTGCAATTGCACGTGATATGGTAGAGCAAGCCGATGCAATCATGGGAGTAGCGCTCAGCGACATATGCTTTCATGGTCCTGAAGAGCTCCTTCGAGAAACTCGATATACTCAGACTGCTCTTTTTCTTCATGAAGCAATTCTTGTCGGTATTCTTCGTGCAAATCCGGATCAACCATTTATGTATTCTGCAGTTGCAGGACATTCTCTCGGTGAGTATTCAGCATTATTCTCTGCAAATGTTATTGATTTTACAACGGCATTTCAATTAGTAAAGCTTCGGGGAGAACTTATGTTCGCTGCCGGTGCTGATAGACCGGGTACAATGGCAGCTATTATTGGTATGGACGATCATTCTGTAGCAACACTCTGTGCCGAGATTACTCGCGATGCTGATGGGCAGATTGTTGTTCCTGCCAATTATAATTGCCCCGGTCTACTTGTTATATCGGGCGATGCCGAGTTAGTTCGAGCATCTTTGCCACAATTCAAAGCACGAGGGGCAAAAATTGCAAAAGAATTACCCGTTAGCGGTGCATTTCACTCACCTTTGATGAAACCGGCTCAAGAAGAACTTGCACGTGCAATTCATTCATCAGAATTTTCTTCTGCTTCAGTCGATGTATATGTGAATGCAACTGCTCAGGCATTACGTTCGGCAGAGGATCTCAAACATGCGTTGATTGATCAGTTAGTGCAACCAGTACAATGGACGCAATCGCTACAAGCCATGTATTCTGCGGGCATACGTACGTATATTGAAATTGGTCCGGGGAATGTTTTGCAGGGCTTGGTAAAACGTACACACAACGATGTGGCTATTCGTGGTATTGATAAAGCTGAGCATGTAAAAGCCTTAGCGTAAGTACAGTAATTTCTCATTGTTTCATATACTTTTGTCTGTAAATAAGTATGAATCGTCTTCAAGGAAAAATTTGCGTTGTAACGGGTGGTTCTCGCGGTATAGGTGAGGCAATCGTACGTCGTCTGGCGGCTGATGGCGCGGTAGTATACTTTACATATAATTCTAATCCTGAAAGTGCACAAGCAATAGTTACGCAGCTTGCTGAACAAGGAGATGTTATATCTGGGAGAGCTGTTGCCGTTCAAGCGAATATTACTGACAGCAATAGTATTGCTTCGTTGGTAAAACTAGTTCTCGATACGGAAAAACGTATCGATGTTTGGGTGAATAATGCAGGTATTACGCGAGATACCTTGCTTTTACGAATGAGCGAACAAGATTGGGATTTAGTGCTTGACACAAATTTGAAAGGTGCATTTATGTGCTCCAAAGCTGTATGTAAACCGATGATGTCTCAACGAGCAGGTCGCATTATTAATGTGGGATCAGTTGTTGGCGTTATGGGGAATGCTGGGCAGGTGAATTATGCGGCATCAAAAGCAGGTTTGATCGGTTTGACGAAATCGCTAGCAAAGGAATTGGCTTCTCGTAACATTTTAGTAAATTGTGTGGCTCCCGGATTTGTTGAAACCGACATGACAGCAAAACTTTCTTTGGAGCAGCGCGAAGCACTACATGGTTCTATTCCTTTGAAGG
>DHLT01000220.1:5031-7893 GCA_002405405.1 Ignavibacteria bacterium UBA4661
TAAGGACGGCTCAAACAACAGAGATAGCATCTGTTGTTTCGTTTCTCTCCTCTGATGATGCGTCGTATATCACTGGGCAGACTTTGGTAGTTGACGGCGGACTCTATATGTAAATTCCCTTCTTTTATAAGATTCTAACTCACTTTTTTACTATTCATTTTTGTAAGGATTGTTATGTCAGCAGTTGCAGACAAAGTAAAACAAATTATCGTTAATAAACTCGGTGTGGAAGAATCACAAATCACCGATGCAGCATCGTTCACGAATGATCTCGGGGCTGACTCTTTAGATACGGTAGAACTCATCATGGAGTTTGAAAAAGAGTTCGGTATCGTTATCGAAGATAGTGACGCTGAGAAAATTCAAACAGTTGGCGATGCAGTTCGTTATTTGGAGTCGAAAGCTTCGGCTTAATTGATACTACTTTTGTAGCCCGTCGAATAGACAAGTATTCGGCGGGTTTTTTTTTTCGTGTAGATAATATTGCTCCATATTCAATAAATACACGTAATTCTTTCACTGATATATTGTTTTTTCTGTAGGTGTGCATGGCACGATATGATGTTCCCAAAGTTGTTGTTACAGGCATGGGGTTGGTTACACCGCTAGGAAACTCATTGCAAGAAACATGGAATGCAATGACTGTCGGTGTATCGGGTGCCGCACCAATTTCTCGATTTGACACTGAGAAATTTGATGTAAAATTTGCGTGTGAAGTAAAGAACTTTGATGCTGGCCAGTTTTTACATCGAAAAGAAATTCAGCGAATGGATATGTTTACACACTATGCAATGGCTTCTGCGACGATGGCTATTGACGATGCAGGAATCTCTTTCGATATACTTGATCGTGAGCGTATTGGTGTTGTGTTTGGATCGGGTGTCGGAGGGATGTGGACATATCATCAGCAACAAAAAATTTTTAATGAACATGACGAAAGACCTGATCGTATTTCGCCCATGTTTGTGCCGATGATGATTGCAGATATTGCTGCAGGCCAAATTGCCATTCGTTGGGGATTAAAAGGTCCGAATTATGCAACTGTTTCGGCTTGTTCGACTTCGGCTCATGCTTTAGCAGATGCTCTTATGCTATTACAGCGTGGCGATGCAGATATGATGTTAGCGGGTGGGAGCGAAGCATCGATTTGTCCAATGGGATTGGCAGGATTTTCTGCTATGCGTGCACTTTCGACGCGTAATGAATCTCCACAGACTGCTAGCAGGCCTTTTGATGCAACGCGTGATGGCTTTGTTATGGGCGAGGGTGGAGCAGTGCTGGTGCTTGAAACTTTGGAACATGCAATGAATCGAGGTGCTCGTATTTATGCAGAGTTCAGTGGGTTTGGTTTGACAGATGATGCACATCACATCACGGCTCCTGCTGAAGGTGGAGAAGGAGCAGTGCGCTCAATGAAGCTTGCTATAAAAGATGCAAAACTGACGATAGAAGATATTGATTACATTAATGCGCATGGTACGAGTACACTGTATAACGACAAAAATGAAACCGCTGCTATCAAAACAGTATTTGGTGAGCGCGCATCAGATTTGGTCGTCAGTTCTACAAAATCTATGACGGGACATTTGCTTGGAGCGGCTGGTGGGGTAGAATGTGCAGCGACCATTCTTGCTCTTTATCATGGTGTTGTGCCGCCTACTATCAATTATTCGACTCCGGATCCTTCATGTGATTTAAATTATGCTCCCAATATTGCCGAGCGAAAAGAAATACGTGCGGCATTAAGTAATTCATTCGGTTTTGGTGGGCATAATGCAACATTGTGTTTTCAACGTTTTGAAGACTAAGGGGTAGATGCTGCGCCGACATCTGCAGCACTCTTGCACGAAAAAATTTTTAGTTTCGCGGCGCGAGGTGAAGAGCCATTGCGACCTTCTGTCATTGCAGATCTATTTCCAGTTGTTGGATTTCTCAACCAAGAGAAAAAAAAGAAATTAGAAGACATTCTACAGATAACCATTCAAACACCATCAATTTTTGAGCAGGCACTCATACACCGTTCGTATTTACAGGTGTTATTTTCTCCTCAGGCACAACAACCTCTTCAACGTGCATATTCTAATGAGCGATTGGAATTTCTGGGGGATGCAATTTTAAGCTATATCACAGCAGAATTCCTCTTTTATATGCGGGCAGATTTTTTAATGGGAGAATTGACTAAAATGCGCTCCTGGCTTGTCAATAAAAAATCCTTAGCATACTGTGCTCGTCAACTTCGTTTACATGAATGTATGATGTTGAGTGGAAGTGCTCGCCAATCATTAGAAAGTGGAAATGATTCTATGCTTGCTGATGTGCTTGAGGCAATTATTGCAGCAATATATTTGGACTCAGGACATACTGCTGCCACTAACTTTGTGGTAACTATTGTTCTTGGTAAGCTTTTTCAAGAAGCTGCATTAGTGAGTGACTCCAACTATAAAAGTATTTTGCTGGAGTACGCGCAGGCAAATTCGTTTGGTAATCCGAAGTATCATACCGTTCATGAGTCGGGTCCGGACCATGTCAAAGAATTCGTAGTACAGGTATTGCTGGATGAGAGAATTGTTGGTACAGGTCAAGGGCGAAGTAAAAAAGATGCTGAACAAATTGCTGCAAAAGCTGCGTTAGAATTATTAAAAGTTGCTTTGCCAACAGATGGAGAATAGACACGTCGATGAACTCACTTATTACCGAGCAAGAAAATCAGATACTAGTACGTACTTGTATACATGATATTCAACATACTTTTGACGCATATCAGCGTGCATATTTTACTGCTCGTACATCAGAGTTTTTTGCTTTAGAACTCTGTGGTGAGGTTGGAGAGTTGGCGAATTTAGAAAAGAAGCGATGGAAGGG
>DHLT01000216.1:0-868 GCA_002405405.1 Ignavibacteria bacterium UBA4661
TAGTCCTTGAATGCCATAAGGTTTTATAGGCAATATAGGTTTAACAGTTTCACCGTTCAATTCCAATCTTGTTTTTGCGTTAGTCGAAAATGAAAATGGTGGTCTCTTTCGTTCCGATGATGCCGGTAAAACATGGACACGGACTACTGACGATCGTAATCTGCGTCAGAGAGCATGGTACTACTCCAACATCTTCGCAGATCCGAAATCTGAGAACATCATTTATGCTCTTAATGTGAATATGCTGAAATCAATTGATGGAGGTCGCACATTCCGCCCCATCAATGTACAACATGGCGATACGCATGATATGTGGATCGATCCCGATAATCCACAGCGCATGATTTTAGGTGATGATGGCGGTGCTGAAATCAGCTATAATGGTGGTCAAACATGGAGCGAAGAAAGTTTTCCGACAGCACAGTTTTACCATGTATCAGTCGATAACCAATTCCCCTATATGATCTACGGTGCACAGCAAGACAACACAAGCGTTGCGATTGCATCACGTACAACAGGTTCCGGTATTACCGTTCGTGACTGGTTTCCTGCTGCCGGTGGCGAGAGCGGCTATATTGTTGCACACCCCGAAAAGCCGCACATCATTTTTGGCGGCGAATATGGTGGATTACTTACGAAACTCAATACAAAGACCAAACAAAACCAAGAAGTATCTCCCTGGCCTGACAACCCAATCGGTGCAGCATCGAAAGATCGCAAATACCGTTTCCAATGGACATATCCTATTGTATTTTCTAAACATGATCCCAAAGTTCTCTATACATGCGGAAATCATGTTTTCAAATCGCTTAATGAAGGTCAGTCATGGGAAAAAATCAGTGATGATCTTACCACAAAGGACACAAGC
>DHLT01000216.1:925-2240 GCA_002405405.1 Ignavibacteria bacterium UBA4661
ACACTGTATGTAACCTCACAATTTGTCCATCGCTCCACGGATGAAGGAATGAGTTGGGAAATCATTTCTCCCGACCTTACCCGCAATCAAAAAGACAAACAAGAAGCATCTGGCGGACCGATCACCAAAGATAATACCGGTGTCGAAGTATATAATACGATATTTACGTTTGCAGAATCATCGGTTGAACAGGGTGTACTCTGGACGGGTTCAGATTGTGGTTTGATTCATGTATCGCGCGATAATGGCAAAACATGGTTGAATGTTACCCCCAAAGAACTCAATGATTTAGGCTATGGTTTGGTGAGTATGATCGAAGCATCGCCATTCGATAAAGGAACCTGCTATGCAGCGGTGAATCGCTACAAAGTAGATGACGACAATGTGTATATCTACAAAACAACAGACTATGGCAAAACATGGACAAAAATCGGCAATGGTATCCCCGATGGAAATTATGTACGTGTTGTCCGCGAAGACCCCAACAAACGCGGTCTGCTCTATGCAGGTACGGAGCATGGTGTGTATGTTTCCTTTAATGGTGGTGAACGGTGGCAGTCTTTACAACTCAATTTACCAATTACCCCAATTCATGATCTCGTTATTCAAAAACGCGAAAAAGATATCGTTGTTGCGACACATGGTCGCGCGTTTTGGGTATTGGATGATGTGACTCCTCTGCACCATATCGCTGATGATGTGGCAAAACCTGATGTAGATATTTTAACAGATAATCTTTATCTCTATGCTCCACGCCATACGTATAGAATGGAAGGTGGAACATTCTTTTCACTTCGAGGCGGCAAAATTGGTCAGAATGCACCTAATGGCGTAGTCGTACACTATTATCTGAAAGACAAACCAAAAGGTGAAGTAAAAATTGACTTCCTTGATGCAAATAATAAAGTTATCAACTCCTTCTCTAGTACCAAGGATCGACGTGGTAAGCCTTTGCAAGAACAAAAAGAATTTATAGCTAATCCTGATGCTCGACGCAATGGCACACCAACCGCTGAACCCGGAATGAATCGCTTTATATGGAATACACGCTATGCCGATGTTACCGAAGTACCGGGCGCATAGTTGTGGGGTTGTTCATTAGATGGTCCCCGCATTGCTCCGGGCGAATACAAAGTACGTATTACGGTTGATATGGGTGAAATGAATGTTGGTGACAAAAAGCAAGAACAAGGTGATAAATATATTGTCGAAACACAAGAGTTTGAAGTACTGAAAGATCCGCGCCTTGAAACAACACAAGCAGATTTCGACGAACAACTCAAACTTCATCTTACAATCAATGCAAAAGCAGATA
>DHLT01000216.1:2405-8433 GCA_002405405.1 Ignavibacteria bacterium UBA4661
AAAAGCAGATACCACGCATAAGACAATCAACGCGCTTCGTACAATGCGAACCAATATTCAAGCGGCACAGACACGCGCAGGTGATAAGCTTGGCGAAGCATTTAAGAAAATCACAAAACCATTATTAGATAGCCTGAATGCTATTGAAAACGAACTTATTCAAACAAAAATCAGAAGTAGCCAAGACATGTTGAATTTCCCAATAAAAATTAACAACAAGCTTTTGGCAGTAGCAAATACCGTGGAATCAGCAGATACACGCCCTACCAAACAATCGTATGAAGTCTTTAACGAATTAGCTGCTCTAGCAGATGCTTGTATTGCACGGCTGAAACCGGTAGTTACCAAGGAGCTTCCGGCGATCAATAAGTTTATTGCAGAAAACAAGCTTGGAGAGTTGTCGGGTGAATAAACCTGCAACCCTTCTCACAGAAAAGAAAAGCCCGCCTTGTAACCAAGGCGGGCTTTTTTTGAGATACATCAGCATTATCAATGTATCAGAGCATCTTCTTTATCCTGTTCCAACGAAATGCGATACTGACGGCGAGCCGCTTTCATGCGCGCCATGCGTTTTTCGATCGAAGGTTTGGTAAAGAATGTGCGTTTTTTGAACTCTTTCAACACACCACTGCGCTCGTATTTCTTTTTGAAACGACGGAGTGCTTTGTCGATTGATTCGCTGTCTTGGATATTAATACCGATCACGGTACATCACCTCTAAAAATGTGAAAAGAATGAAGATGTGAATTAAGTAGTTGCCTGAAGTACAAGTCGCACAACGCTTCACAGAATTATGCACTGAGTTTTTCAATCAAACGTTTTTCGCCACTATTCTTGAATTTTACAAGAATAGCAAATTTACCATTGCTTGTAATTTCTTTTGCCCGAACCACACCATAATCATCAAATGCTTTATGCTTGATGGTATCATTAAGTTTATACTCTTGACGTGGATCATAATCTTTTGCATTATCTTCGTCGAAATGAACCTCTTGAGCATTCTTAAGTGCGTCCACTTTCTCTTTAAGTTTTGCAAGATCAACCAATTGAGAGTGATGCGTGCGTGTGCACCGCGCCCACTGAACCTGACGACCATCTTGTTCAAATGGCTCTCCGATATACTCATGTTTTGTTTCTTTCATCAAATGCGGCGACATGAGCACCACATACTTATTTTTACGAGCACGACGTTTCTTAACTGGTTCTTGAACTTGTTCCGCCATATGCCCTCGAGAAGAATGAATAAAATCTGTTGAAACACGTACAAAAATACACTTTTTTTGAGGTGAATTCAACGACAAAGATTTAAAATGTTCTATCCTCTTTGGAGATTTATCACATTCGCTCTACTATGCCGTTCTATATTATCTGTTTTTCTGCTTTTGCTCTGCTATGGAACAATCCGAAGCATGTACTCTCTCCGTGGTCATTCCTCTTTTTAATGAAGAGGAGTCGCTCCGAGAATTGACTCAACAACTCCTTGCTGTTTTAGAACCATACGCCCATGGATCGTTCGAAGTGCTATTTATTGATGATGGCTCTAATGATGCCTCGCTCTATATTTTGCGATCACTTCACGCAAATGACCCTCGCTTCAAGGTTATCAGTTTTCGCCGTAATCAAGGTAAATCAGCCGGGCTGGCAGTGGGCTTTGCTCGAGCACGTGGCACATATGTCGTTACAATGGATGCCGATTTGCAAGATGATCCGGCGGAGATCCCGGCTCTTATTGCCACACTCGAACAAGGATATGATCTTGTATCCGGCTGGAAAAAAGTTCGTCATGATCCTTTAGAGAAAACACTTCCCTCACGGCTATTCAATGCAGTAACATCATCCGTAAGTGGCATCAAACTTCATGACTTTAATTGTGGTTTGAAAGCATATCGCCGCGAAGTGGTGAAAAGTGTTCGCGTGTATGGTGAAATGCACCGCTATATTCCTGCCCTTGCGCACTGGGAAGGTTTCCGTGTTACAGAGATGCCTGTCCAACACCGCGCACCCAAGTATGGTTCGTCAAAATTTGGGGCAAGTCGTTATATCAAAGGATTGCTCGACTTAATGACTATTCTTTTTACAACACGTTATGTTAAGCGTCCGTTGCATGTCTTTGGTACGATAGGGATGCTTCTTGCTTTGCTGGGTTTGGGAATAGATGGTTGGCTTTCTGTTGAATGGTTTTTGGGATTAACTTCTCTCAGCAATCGTCCGCTTGCTTTACTCGGTGTCCTGCTCATCATCGTTGGTGTGCAGTTCGTTTCGATGGGATTACTTGCCGAACTCATTGTTAAGAACTCCATCTACTCGTTTGAGCAGGCAAACTATCCCACTAAAGAAGAATTGCTGTAAGTTCTTCAATTTAAATGTTTTGTTAGTGCGTTATGGCTGTTGTGTATTGCTTTATTGTTCCTGTATATAATCGTTCGGAAGAAGTAGAAGAACTTTTGTTGAGTTTTCGAGCGCAGCAAACATTACTCCCCTCATATACGATCATCATCATTGAGGACGGCTCCACACACCCCTGCAACGATGTTGTGGATCGATTTCCCGACCTGCCAATCACGTACTACAGACAAGAGAATACAGGTCCCGCAGGTGCACGTAATCATGGCGCAGAGTACGCGAAAGCCCTAAATGCTGAGTACTTGATTTTTTTAGATTCCGATACTGTACTGCCACCTGCCTATTTCGGACACCTTGAAGAATATCATCGTACACAAACGATACTTCCTGATTTGTTTGGAGGTCCTGATTCAGCACATGAATCATTCACCACGATGCAAAAAGCCATTAATTATGCAATGACATCATTCCTAACAACCGGTGGTATTCGGGGTGGCACAAAACGTGTAGACACATTCTACCCCCGTAGTTTCAACATGGGTGTTCGTGCAGCGGTTTTCCAATTGGTTGGTGGATTTTCTGCCATGCGTTTTGGCGAAGATGTCGATTTTAGCATGCGTGTCGTTGCGCAGGGTTTTCACTCAATGCTACTTCCCAATCTCATTGTATGGCATAAGCGAAGAGCAACTTTGAAGCAGTTTTTCAAGCAAGTACATAATTCCGGCATGGCGCGTGTTTTGCTTTCGCTCAAGCACCGTAATACATTTAAAATTGTTCATGCTTTGCCGGCACTCTTTGCATGTTTTTGTTGCATCGTCGTGATGCTGAGCAGCATCTCTTTAGTTCGTGGCAGCATACAGTCGGCGTTCAGCATTCTACTACCACTCATTCTTTTTGCACAATTGCTTTTTGCTGATGCTGTACGAAGCACAGGATCATTGCGCGTTGCATGGTATGCAATTGGAGCTAGCTATGTTCAACTCCTTGGTTATGGAACCGGTTTTCTGCGTGGTATGTGGCACTATGTTATTCGCAAGAACATGGACTTTGTTGCCTTTAAGCACACTTTATACAAGTGATATCTCCACACTCTCAATCTCTATTATTCCGACAAACTATCCCACAATGCGCAGTAGCTTTCATAACGCTCAACATCCACCATATCTTGTTCTACGGCAGATTTTACAGCACAATCCGGCTCATGACGATGCGAACACATCGAAAACTTACACTGTGAACTAAATGCTTCAAACTCTTCAAAATAAAAGATTAATTCGTCGCGCGACACATTCCACAAGCCCCACTCACGAATACCCGGTGTGTCTACAATCCATGTAGATTCTTGCGTTTCGGGATCATCGACTAATGGTAGAGCAAACAACCGTCCAAAGCTGGTGGTATGCATTCCTTTGAATGTTTTTTCGCTACCCATACTGGTGTCTTGTACATGATCTCCAAGAAGTACATTCACTAATGTTGATTTACCCACACCTGAGGGACCAGTACAAATCGTTGTTTTTCCGCGAAGGAATTGCTTGACCTCTTCAAGACTTTTTGCACTACGCTTGTCCGTCAACGCATGAGTTGCCGATATAAAAAACAGTCGTGCAGAAAACTCTTCTTTGTAAAAAGCAAGATCTTCTTCAATAAAGGCACGATCCATTAAATCCATTTTATTGATACAAATGCCCACCTCGACATTACCATCAACAGCGGAAATCAACATTCGGTCGAGCAGTTTTTTGTTGTAGAATGGATCTGCCGCCGCCATAATTATCAAGACTTGATCAGCATTTGCGGCAATCACTTGCTCCATGCCATCGACTCCGGCAGATGCTCGGGCAAATTTGCTCGTTCGCTCACGCACGGAACGAATCACTCCCGTTGCCATTGCTCCCTCAGCAAGTACGGGTAATAGTTGCAATTCAACTACATCGCCAACGGCAAGAAGTGTTGCTACATCATTGTTCGATTCTACACTTCGTGCTGTCGTCGACTCCACAATCATACCGGATGAGGGCTGAAGACCAACCTGTGCACCCGGCAATGAATTATACACATCAAGTACTTCTGCCGATACATCGTCAAGTAAAACCATCCATGTGCGCCCGACTCCATACAGGACACGCCCTACCGCCAACGGAGATGCAGTATCGGTCGGTAAACTTCTCTGAATATCTTTTGTACGACGCTTCATGGGAACAGCATGGCGAGGTACCGCAGAATCATCGTCTACTTTATCGGAAATACCCTTCCATTGCGTCCCTTTTTCCCATGTTCGAATCGAACGTCGGGCTTTATTATCTTGAGTGTATTGCTTACCGCTACGAGCCATAAGGGAAAAGATATCGAAGAAATTGATATAAGAATATGTGATTTACCATGAATTCAAGACATGAAATAGTTTTCTTTTGATTAGCACTTTGATTTATTGTATTTTCATTCATTAGTCAAATTAACATTACAAATAATACCTTGAAATACCGTTGGACACAGTACAATGCTGACACAACCGTTGTTTCCCAAATCGCTCATGCACTTTCTTTACCGCACAGTATCGCAAAAATACTGAATTCAAGAGCCATCAATGATACGTATACGGCGCAATCCTTTTTCAAACCTGATCTTAAGCTGTTGCACTCGCCTCTGCTTATGGACGGAATGGAAACAGCTGTACAGCGTATCCTTCGTGCTCTTGAATCAAAGGAATTGATTCGTATATACGGCGATTATGATGTAGACGGCACAGTCAGTACCGCAATGCTCCTGCACTTTTTGCAAGCAGTAGGAGCGAATGCCGAATTTTATGTTTCTGATCGTTTCACAGAGGGATATGGTATCTCTTCTGAAGCGATACGTGAGGCTCATGCCGATGGCGTGCATGTTTTTATTTCCGTTGATACCGGCGTAACTGCAGTTGAGCCAATTCGACTCGCACAGTCGCTGGGGATTGATTGCATTATTTGCGATCATCACGAGCCGGGTGATTCCCTGCCCCCTGCTTTAGCTGTTCTTGATCCAATCAAGGGAACCTGCTCCTATCCGTACAAGCATTTGTGCGGTTGTGGCGTTACCTTCAAACTCATCCAAGGTCTTTGTAATGCTCTTGGAAAATCTGAGCTTGCCTACGAATACCTCGATTATACTGCTATTGCTACGTCCTCCGACATGGTACCTCTAACCGGTGAGAATAGAATTTTAGTGCATTTCGGTCTGGAAAAACTCAACGATAAGCCACGCCCCGGTATTGCAGGTCTGCTCGTGTGTACGAATACGCCAATTGGTACGATTACCAGTGCAACTATTGCCTTCAATCTTGCTCCGCGTATCAATGCCGCCGGGCGTTTGGGCGATGCTAGCCGTGCCGTTGAATTGATGCTCTCAGAAAATGAACTCCATGCGTTTCGTTTGGCACAAGAATTAGAAAGCAACAATTATCAACGCCGATCTATCGATGAAAAAACATTCCGCGAAGCCCGCGAAATGGCGGAAGAACTCATCAACAAACATCAGTACCGCTCGCTGGTCTTGCACAATCCTGATTGGCATGTTGGTGTTATCAACATTGTTGCTTCTCGCTTGGTTGAACGTTTTCATTTGCCGACCATTATGCTGACTAGTTTAGACGGTGTGGCGAAAGGCTCAGCGCGCTGTATTAAAAATTTTGATATTCATACCGCACTCA
>DHLT01000029.1:0-721 GCA_002405405.1 Ignavibacteria bacterium UBA4661
CGGTCTCATTGTCTTCGATGAGGAGCAACCTGATCCGCAGGGCTGCAAGCGAACATATACCGTCAATGTTGCCGTCAACAATCCTGCCACGAGTAGCACCTTAGTTGAGAAAATTCAACGGGGTAATGTGCGCGATATGCAGTATTATTTGCTCACGTATCGTGCTCATGGGGAGTCGGATGAAACAGTCGATGCAGAGTGGAATCGAATCGGCACACAACGAGCATTAGCGCAGATCAATGCAATCAGTCCGCATGGTAAGAGCGATATAGCTCTTCGTGACTCTTTAGGGAATCCAACACGTTGGCTATTGAAATCGCATCGCCGACTTGTTCTTGATGAAGCCGCCATGCTTGCGCGGAATGATTGGCAGAATCCTCTCTACACACTGTCTGTTCCGGTGGGAGAATCGCAAACATACTCACCGCGTCATGCAACCGAGAAGAGGTTTTTTTATTCGGTAGCGGAATCAGATACGAGAGAATTTCGCCGTAGAGCATTTGGTGTGGAGTTTGTGCCAGAGCGTGCCGATGTGCCACTCGATCAGGGCAATGGAACGAATGCGTTGCACTGCAAACTTCTTTTTGCTTCACTGTCGGATAATGTGGTTGGCGTCAGCACAAAAGCTGATGACAATAGCCAAGTAGAAGATGCTCGTAAAGTCAATGTCGGTGGAATGCCTATTCGATTGGGGCTGCTTCGCACGATGCAGGCAAGCAGT
>DHLT01000029.1:908-3451 GCA_002405405.1 Ignavibacteria bacterium UBA4661
AACAATGACATCTGAGCAATTTGAGCGAGCAATCCAAATAGCACGTCAAAATGCCGAAGCGGATCGCAATAATAATGCGCAAGTCGTGCAAGCCGGATTCAAGACACAAGGCGATGAACCAAAACATATTCGTGCTGTTAAGTTGTATGGATATATCACAAAATTGCTGACACCGCAATTCGCTCGTAATTTTCAGCAAAATCAAGGTGTTACGGCAATTGATGTGAAAGTCATACGTAAACATTCGGCACAATCAACATTAGAAATCTATGCGAATAGTGTCGCAGGATTTGCGGGCAATGGTGTCAATGCTGTTGTCGAAGGAGTATCGAGTACGGATATTGGAAAACTCCGCGCGACTGTTCGCTCGGAGCAAGGTAATGTTATTTCCTCCGCACAGGTGAAATTATTCCCGATGCAAGTAATGCTTGCAAGCGCAGAGAATACCGGCAGTGGCATCAAGCAAAAAGGAATAGCATGGTATGCAACACTCAGCGGTCTGCAAGCAGGTACATATAGTGTAGAAATCACCGACGGCACAAATACAGACAAAGCGCAAGTAAATCTCTATGAGCCACAAGCTGAAGCACAACGTCCCATAGCAAATTGGATGGTGGGTGGTAAAGTAATGTCAGTACGCTTGAATACACCCGATGGTACGGCTATTCCTGAAAACCAATTTTTCACGATAGTTGAATTAACAGGGCAAGCAACGCAAACCGTCAATGGCAAAACGGTGAATGTTCGATGTATTCCTGCAAAAGCACTCGGCGAAGCTAAGGTCAAGCTTAAATGGATCGAACCTCACACCAAACATGAGGTCCTTCTGAAAGAATGGAAAACGGAAGTCAAAATGGATGAACCTTATATCGCACCACAGAATATGACGATTACCAATGTCAGTATGAGTGGCACACAGCCAGAACATCGATATATGGTTGAATTGAAACTTTTAGTTGCAGATATTCGTGCCGATGCTGACTGCACTAACGGAATACCTATTTACACGCCAGTCAATGCTCGTATGCAGTCTGCACAAGCCGGAACGGTGAAAGGGCGTATTATTTCGTTCACTAAGCAAGCAAGTAACGGTGGTGTTTCAACTTATATAGCGAAAGTTGAGTTTAGTAATGGCGAAGCGTTCGACAATCGTGATAAGAGCAAAGGTCTCACGGTCAATCTTCTTACTTCTACCGGTAATTCAGCCATTACATCACACACGCTGAATGTTGCTCTTCGATAAAGTCCAGCATAGATGAGGTGTATTATATCGGCATCACAAGAAAGTTTTACTTTACACGTGATGCCGATACTCTTTAATACCCTACGCGGAATTCTAACCACAGTGTTGTTGAAGTGCGTGGGGTATTACCACCGGTACGTGACTCGTATTGCAGATTGGCATCACAAAAAACATTAGGAAAAAACTCCGTACTGAGTGTCGCACGTATACGTCTTGTTTCGGAACGATTTCCCGAAAGAAATGCACGATAGATCAACACATCATCATCGCCACGCGCAATATCACTGCCAACATTGCCAATCGCCCAATTAAGATTATTCGTAAGAATTTTACCATTGGGGGCAAGGAAGTTTTCACCACTTCGTGTATAGTCCGCTTCAAGGTGAATAGTGGTACGAGGAGATAGCCAGTAGCGAGCTTGTAAAGCAATGCGATCGCTATTCGGTTGCATTTGATAGCCGATCGAACGACCGAAATGCGTGTAACTATTGACCATCGAGCGATGTGCATACACAAAAGGATCAATTCGGACATATTCAGTCGTAAGCATAAGTGGTAGTGCATCACTTGTCCATGAAGCGCCAAGTTGAAACGCAAACTTGTTAGTGTTAGCACCGGGTATTTGTTTGCCAATCGTACTAAGGTTAATATCATCAATAAACCAAGCACCGTAAATCAGTGTATTTGGGAGAAGATACTTGGGGCGCCACGCGATATCGAACTGTAAAGATGAGTTGTCTTCGCGATTTTTTTGTAGTGTGCCCAAGCCGGCAGATACATAAAATGATAGTGGATTGAGATATGTAAAGTCGACACCACGACCTGAGTAAATCATCATGTCGGTAATAGCAAAAGCAAATTGATCGGATGGCTCAAAACTGATACGATGTAGTGCGAAAAATTTGTTCAAAACTGCTCGATTATTCGTATCTAATCCCTCAATGCCGGCATGAATTGCTGTAAAGCGAAAACCCCCATACTCCATATCGGCAACCAGTCCATCCATTGGTGCTGTACGTGCTGAGAGAGCAAGATTATCAATGGGGCTAAAGCCAATGCTCATGCGGTCTCTACCATAGCGGACGCGGAAATGTTTCCACTGTGCTTGAATGTATCCGCGATAACGATCATAAAAATTGTCTTCAAAAAATTTGGTGCTACCTACGAGCAAGGGATCTGTAAACAATGCTACAGAATCCTGACCAAATGCGGAACGACCATTTGTCAGTTCTAAAAAGAACTCAAAGGTTCGAGCATAATTCCCCATAATTCGCGCCCCCAAGCGACCAATGCCAACGGA
>DHLT01000029.1:3624-4283 GCA_002405405.1 Ignavibacteria bacterium UBA4661
CACTTGTTGGATACAAAGGGAATGGGGTGGGAATTGTCTGCGTAAAGTCAGTAAATCTGCTCATGACCTGCGCATCTGCCATGATCTGAATAAGAGAATCTTGATAGGTTAATGCACGAAAGCGTCCGCCCTGATGAGAGAACCAATGTAGTGAGTTCTCATGGTGTAGTGTTGGCAAGTATGCTGTTCCGGTTGGAAGAATCGGTGCGTAATAATTGGCGATATAATGTGCCAGTTGTTCATCGAGTACGGTAGTGTGCTGATCAGATCGGCGAAGAGCTTGGCTGATACGTGACAGACTCATCGGTGCTAAAGCAGAGTTTGTCAGCGAGAGCCGACCACGTAATGTCTGTAAGCTGATAAAATCGGCAGATACTGGGTCATTTTCGATGTCAAATGTTTGTGCGTGCAAAGCACATGAAGATAGCAAAAGAAATGCAAGAGCAAACAAGCTGCGAAAAATCATAGAGAGCAGGAAGATAACAGTGTAACATCACAAGAGAACGCAGAGAATCAAAGATCATAGGCACAGATAATCGATCATTCTGCTTTTTGTTCAGATGGGGTGTCGGGATGATTGTTATCATCTTTTCTTTTGTAATCGCCATCACGCTTGAAATTACAATCGCGCTTGAAATTACAATCGCGATTGAAATTAC
>DHLT01000029.1:4503-10868 GCA_002405405.1 Ignavibacteria bacterium UBA4661
CTTGAAGTTACCATCACGCTTGAAATCGCCATCGCGCTTGGAATCGCCATCGCGCTTGGAATTACCATCACGCTTAAAATTATCATCACGCTTGAAATTACCATCACGCTTGAAATCGCCCTTGCGTTGAAACTTATTGTGCGAACTATCTCGGCGATCATTCTTCGGATTGCGTTCGTCGTTATACCGTGTAGAATGATAACTGGTAGATACCTCCTTGCGTCCACCCAAGCAGATAACAAATTCTCCTTTAAATGGACTTACCAAGAACTTATTCGAAAGTTGTTTTGCAGTACCATAATGGTGGGTTTCATTAGGCATGGTAAGATTACATCCAACATAGCAAGCACGTTCAGGCATGGTTTGTGCCAGAGCTTGTAAGACGGGCATAAGGCGATAAGGTGTTTCGAGAAGAACAATTGTTCGTTCCTCCCGGGTATATGCTTGGAGTGTAGCTATGCGATCTTTGGGTTCGCGAGGGAGAAATCCTGCAAAGACAAATTCATGAAGAGAAAAACCACTGGTAACAAGAGCGGTCAAGATAGATGATGCGCCGGGAATTGCTTGTACGGCAATCCCTTCACGAATAGCATTCCGTACCAAGTGCATACCAGGGTCGGCAAGAAGCGGTGTACCTGCATCAGAAACAAGGGCAATAGATGTGCCTGACTTGAGTAACTGCAACAAATGTGGGGTTTGTTCTTGCGTGTTATGTTCATTTAGCTCTTGCAAATCTTTATTCAAGCGATGTTCAAAGAGCAGCCGTTTACCCATTTTGAATTCTTCACAGACAATCAGGTCGGCTGTTTTTAAAATATAGATCGCACGAAGTGTAATATCATCCCGATTGCCAATCGGAGTTAAAACAACATAGAGTGTGCCGCCAGTTGTTGTGATGAGCGGCATGTCGGATTGCTCTTCTGTTGTTGTCTGCTCTTGTGGTAGTTTATTGACAGCATCTTCTATTGCATCATCTTCCAGTCGTGTGAGATGTTCATCATCAATATCATATCCAGTTGAGAGTGAATGAGAAGAAGGCTGTGAATGGGGATTTTTTGGAAATGGCATACATACTCCCAACAACGAAAGAAATCAAGAAAAAACGACAGAGGGCAAGCGCGCACCCAACAAGAAGCGCGGAAAGCGCATGAAAACTTTTCGCAAATTACGGTTTTCGTTTCTATTGAATTTTCCTATCTCTTTAATCTTCATGAGAAAATATACAATAAGGGTAGAATCATGACGACACGTGCAGAAGAATCAAATTCAGAAGTAATATCAGAGCAACAACAATGGCTCGAGGAAGTTGCTACCCGTTACACGGCAGTGAGAAATCAAGTAGATGAAGCAATTCGCCTGGCTCATCGCTCGACAAACGAGGTGCGTTTGATTGCTGTCAGCAAGACTAAACCATTATCAGCGATTCTTTCTGCTCGTAATGCCGGTGCACAATACTTTGGTGAGAATTATGTGCAAGAGCTTGTTGCTAAACATGGCGAACTTATGGCGAGCCATAGTAATAATTCGGATAAGCAGGCGATTGAATGGCACTTTATTGGTCACTTGCAATCAAATAAAGTGCGAATGATAGCACCGTTTGTTACGTGGATTCATTCAGTGGATACCGTCAAATTGGGCATAGAGATATCAAAGCAAGCACAGAAGTATCAACATACAATCAATATCTTGGTACAAATCAATACATCGGGAGAAGAGTCAAAATCAGGGTGTGCACCTGAAGATGCAGAAAGTATTGTCCGTAGTCTGATTATTCAACCAAATATTGCAGTACGTGGTTTGATGACTATTCCTGAAGCGGTAGAAACAGCTGAAGAAGCCCGACCTGCTTTTCAATTATTGCGAAAATTACGTGATGATATTGCACAAAAGGTATAGCTACCGGCGTTCACCGAGCTCTCCATGGGAATGTCGCATGATTTTACGGTTGCCATAGAGGAAGGAGCGACGATGATTCGAATCGGTACGGCAATTTTTGGCGAACGACAGTACGCTCGCTAAATGCTTTAAAGATATTTTCATCCTGACACTTTAAATCGTAATTTTTGGAACGCAGTGATTTCTCACTTCTTCGCTCAAAGCTCTATGCTTTATATCGATTGTTAAGTATTACTTACCTCACCGCACACAGCTTTTTCCCAAAAACGAAAAGATAGCATTGATTATGAATAGCTTGATATTTCTTTCTATGATTCCCAAGCGCTTGCATCAACAACCGGATATTGTCCAGCGAGCGTTTTTTGTTACAGGAACATCCGTTGCCTTTTCTGTAACATCCTTGCTTGTAACGATAGGGTTTCTTTTCGAGCCAACACTCTCATACATAGCTCCGACCGCAATTTTGCCCTTTGTCTTGGGTGTTTTGATATTAGCATTCATGCGTATAACAGGACTTGTACATGTAGCAGCGAATATATTGGCATTTTCGGTACTTGGTCTTCAGTTCTATACTTGTTTTTCATTGTATGGGTTGTATTCCTCATCTATATTCTCTTTAATTCTGCTGCCTGTTGTGGTTGCACTTTTAGGAGGATTGCGTTCGGGATTAATTGCAGGTGCCACAACAATTGGTGGATTGATATTCTTGTATTCACTTCATATGTCCGGTCATCAATTTCCGGGACCGCAATTGCCTGAAAAAGCGATGGCTCTAAAACAACTTATAAGTGGTATTGTCTATGTTGTTCTGGGTACCGTGATAGGATTGATGTATGAAGTCACTCGTAATTCAGCTATGCAAAAAGTAGGTGCCGAAAACAAAGATTTGAACAAGCGCATTATCTCGGCAGTCAAAAATTATGAAGAGCGTAATGCATATCTTCTCGAAAATATCATGATGCTTCTTGAAGAGATGGATGCTATTTCCAAAGGAAACTTTGCAACCAAACTTGAAGCAAAAAATGATGACGAAATCGGTATGCTGGTCAAAAGTTTTAATGATACTATAGCAAGTATCCGAGCAATTGTATCTGAACTTGCCGCAGGAACGCAGTCGGCAGCATTTTCTTTCTATCGAATCAATACAGCAATTGAGGATATAGTAAGAAGTTCACAAAAACAATCCGATCGCGTGAAGTTGATTTACCACACCATTGAGCAGATGCAGCAATCGCTTACCGAGAATATTGACCATGCCAAAGCATCATCAGTGCGTGCGGCGCAGAATGCTGATATGGCGCGTCAAGCATCATCTTCTATTGAGCGTTCTGCTCACAATATGCAAGAAATGGTTAAAGTGGTACAAGCAGCTTCGGAAACTGTTGTTCGCCTTGGTGAGTCAAGTAAGAAAATTGGCTCTGTTATTGGTGTTATTAATGAAATTGCCGGACAAACAAACTTACTTGCACTCAATGCTGCAATTGAGGCAGCGCGTGCAGGCGAGCAAGGGCGTGGATTCTCGGTTGTAGCAGATGAAGTACGAAAACTTGCTGAGCGTACCACTAAGGCGACTAAAGAGGTAACGGACGTTATTCATAAAATACAAGCTGATGTCGAGCGCGCTACAAATGCAATCAATAGCGGAAATACGCAAGTAGGCGAAGGCATGAATCTGTCGAAACATGCATCGGAAGTTTTTGATAATGTCATGCAAGAATCAAATGAAACACAACGCATGATGGAGCAGGTGGTACGTAATGCAGAAATTCAACTTCAACAACGTAATAATCTTTTGCAAGCAGCAAAAGGTACACTGAACGAAACTCATAATACAAGGCAAACAGTTACAACCTTAGAGGAATTTGCCAATGATTTTGGTATGCTTGTGTATTATCTGCGTTCGCTTGCTGATCGTTATACAAGCAACGATGACGCATATGCTCAGGTGGGTCTGTCGATGAGTGGAAAAAATTATGGTTCGCTTCAGCTTCTTGATGCTAACAAAGTAGTGGCAGATTTGCAGAAAGCAACTCTTCTTATTGAAGATAGCTTGCGCTATTCAAAAGTTCGTCAAGACATAGGATTGACGAATAAGAGCGATACGCTCGGTCAATGGATACAAACCGAAGGTGAGAAAAATCTCTTTGAAGATAGTACCTTCCAAGCATTAGCAACAAAGCATCGTGATTTGTATCGTGTGCTCGAATTGTTTACGAGCAACATGAATGAAGGATTGCACGATGATGCTCTACAAAATGCCAAAGAGCATCATACTCTGCGACAATCAGTAGAGCAGGAACTGCGTACTTTGATGGCAAAAGCTTAACGGCAGAAGTAGAAATGTAGTTGTTACTATAACTGCTGATATAACCAGTATTTTTTTGTTAATCGTATGGCTGGAATTAATACCACTGAATTATTGGAACAGGCACGAGCAGGGCATAGTCCTCGAAAAGCTATCTCACGCTCGGAGATACCCGTTGTTTTTATTGTGGACGATACCGCCAAGGTCCGTACTGAACTCAAAAATCTTTTAGTAAAAAAAAGCAGTGCTATGCGTTTCATTGAGGCGATCAATGGTAATGAAGCCATTGATTATCTCACCACAACGGAAAAACTGCCTGACTTAGTTATCATGGATACCCAGATGCCCACTATGCCCGGACACCGTGCATTGCGCATTATTCGTAAGCGTTTTACTAAAGAGCGTTTGCCGATTGTCATGCTGACCGATTCTAATTCTCGCGAGATTATTTTAGAATTAGTACAAGGCGGGGCAAATGAAGTTATTATCAAGCCCTTTGATGTACAGACAGTTGCCGAGCGACTGCTGAAACATATTCTGCCGTGATATGTGTTGATCAAAAGCAGTACAATATATCCTTTGCATATCGATAGAATCACCGTATTTCACTGCCGGTCAGCCGGGATTATTTTCACCTTTCATACTATAACCGTATGCCGAGTATAGCGGAAATTATGGAAATGGCGCAAGCCACCGGTGGCGGCAAAACCATTCATACTGTTCTTCTGATTGACGATGATCCGGCGATTCGTGCGGTCTTGCGTTCAACATTAATTAAGGCAGATAAGACACTGAGATTTATTGAAGCGGGTGATGGGTCTGAGGCAATCGACTACCTGAGCAGTACTGAAAAAATACCGTCGATCATCATTACCGATGTTATTATGCCCAATATGAATGGCAAGCAGGCAATTACTCGTCTACGCCGAAAACACTCGAAAGAAAAACTACCAATCATTGTTTGTACTGGTTCGAACAGCAAACCTCTCATTATTGAATTATTACAATTGGGTGTCAATGATGTTGTTGTCAAGCCTATTGATACTCAAACAATTAGTGCGCGTATTCTCAAATGGCTTCCACGTGATATAGTCGCGCCAAACTTTTAGTCCGTACCTTTGTAGAAACATTATTCTGCAGTTTTTTTAAGCATATATTTATGGTACAACAACCTTTGCTTCGTACACTTGGGGAATTACGACAATCTCATTATACACCCATGAGTATTAAAGAAGAAATGCGACAAAATTTGATCGCGAAACTGAAATCCGGCGAGCCACTCTTTAAAGGTATTCAGGGCTATGATGATACTGTTATTCCTGATGTACAACGAGCCGTGTTGTCGCGTCACAATATTATTTTGCTTGGCTTGCGCGGACAGGCAAAAACGCGGATTGCTCGAATGATGGTAGAACTGCTGGACGAGTTTGTACCGGTTGTCGAGGGCGCAGAGATTTTTGATGATCCATTTCAGCCGCTTTCCCGGGAAGGGCGCGATATCGTTGCACAGCATGGCGATGCAACACCGATTCGCTGGGTGCATCGCTCGGAACGCTATACTGAAAAACTTGCTACGCCCGATGTTACAGTTGCTGATTTGATTGGTGATGTTGATCCGATCAAAGCGGCATCGCTCAAACTCCCTTATTCTGATGAACGAGTAATTCACTTCGGGTTGATCCCCCGCGCACACCGCAGTATTTTCGTTATCAATGAGTTACCTGATTTGCAACCGCGTATACAGGTGTCTCTTTTTAATATTTTGCAAGAAGGTGATATTCAAATTCGTGGTTTCAAACTACGGTTACCTCTTGATGTACAATGCGTTTTTACTGCTAATCCCGAAGACTATACTAACCGTGGTTCAATTGTTACGCCACTGAAAGATCGTATCGATTCGCAGATTTTGACACATTATCCAAAGTCTATTGAAATTGGTAAATCAATTACCGCTCAAGAAGCGCATATTGGCGAGGATCAGCGTAAGCGTGTTATCGTGCCGGATCTTTGTGCAACACTTGTCGAGCAAATTGCTTTTGTAGCACGGTCGAGTGAATATGTCGATAGTAAAAGTGGTGTGTCTGCACGACTGACAATTTCAGCATTAGAGAATTTAGTGAGTACAGCCGAACGACGTGCTCTTCTGAATGCCGAAGAAGAGACA
>DHLT01000297.1:0-860 GCA_002405405.1 Ignavibacteria bacterium UBA4661
GGTTTCAGCGAGTCCAAGATGTTTCCATGTTTCTCCGGCATCAGTTGATTTATATACGCCGTCGCCCATTGTGATATTGCCACGAATGTCAGTTTCTCCCATACCACAGTAAATGATATTAGCATCGCTTTCGGCTACAGCAAGCGCACCAACAGAAGATTGCTTGAAAAATTTATCCGAGACATTTGACCAATTCGCTCCACCGTCCGTTGTTTTCCAAACACCACCACCGGTTGCACCAAAGTAGTATGTGTAGGGTTGCTTGCGATGTCCTGCAACAGCAATTGACCGACCTCCACGATATGGACCGATATTGCGCCACTCCAATTTGTTGAAGACTTGTGGAGCAACCAGCGGAGCAGAAGAGGATTCTGCAGGTTTATTTTTTTGTGCAATACTCTCGGTAGGCGAGAACATAGCTATGAATGTACATAGCCCCAAAGCAAAGAAATATGCCTTGCGGTTTATACGAATAGAAAAAGTAGATGGAACCATACCACAATAATGAAATGAAGAAAAAAAAAGGGAAGTGAAGATCAAACTGTTGAACACATGATAGCTCAATTATTTCATGCATCCCGATGGACGGTTTCCGGTGTAAAGGCAGGCATGCAAACAGCAATATACTCTGCACCTTCGGGTGTGCTGTATTGTACCCATTCGCCCGGTGCTGTATGGATTGCCTGACCTGCATGAACATCGAAAGTACCGTCTTTGGTCGTAACGCGCACGATACCTTGTAAAACAATAGTGTATTCGTCGAAATCAGGTGTTTGTCCCGGCTCAACCCAGTCGGCAGGGCTTGTCATTTTCGCAATACTAAGACCATAGGATTGAGAATTCACCACACCGATAAATTC
>DHLT01000297.1:953-4386 GCA_002405405.1 Ignavibacteria bacterium UBA4661
GACGTGTGCGCTTCCGACCACACCGATAAATTCTTCAATACGCTTCGGTTTGTTACCGGCAGATTGTATAACATATGGAGAGGAAATCAGTCTTGGCATAGAGTGTTCTCGAAAATATCCTTGAAAAGATGATGCACGTGGAATACATTTTCCAATATAACGCACAATGTGAAGACACACTAACTTACGCAATGCAAAAGCAATTTTTTGTGTTTGAATGTGTGAGGCATCAATTTTTCTACTACATTCGTTCTATGATAATTCATCAATTTTCAGTTGATCTTCTTTCCCCGATGTATTCCTTGTGAGAACATACTATGATGAATCGTTTCTTTTTTTTCTCTCTGTTGTGTTGCCTTACGACATTCGAGATGCTTCCGACAAAGCTTTTTGCGCAAGCACAACAGCAATCAGCTGTTCGTGGTGCATGGCTTACCAATGTTGTAAGCGATGCAATGTATTCGCAAGAAAAACTCGCAAGTGCAGTGAAATATGCTCACGAACTTGGTTTGAACGCTCTTTTTGTAGTTGTATGGAATCGAGGTTATACTTTGTATCCCAGTCCACTCATGAAACAAACAATAGGTGTTGAGATTGATCCGAAATTTGCTGGACGTGATCCACTTCGTGAAGTAATCGACGAAGCAAAAAAATATGGTATAAAAGTTTTTGCATGGTATGAGTTTGGGTTTTCATCTTCCTATGAAGAATCAGATGGCGGTGCATTGATTCGCAAGCATCCGAATTGGGCAGCGATTGGGGCAAATGGAAAAATCGTTTCCAAAAATAAATTTCAATGGATGAATGCTTTTCTGCCGGAAGTACAAGACTTTATGATTGCACTCGTCAAAGAGTCTGTTGTACGCTATCCTGATCTTGATGGTATACAAGGTGATGATCGCTTGCCAGCCGTACCAAGTGAAGCAGGGTATGATGAGTATACCGTGAAAAAATATAAAGAAACACATTTCAATGAAGCTCCACCCAAGTATAGCAAAGATCATGAATGGGTAGAATTTCGAGCAGGTCTACTCAATGATTTTATGCGCCGTATGAGCGATACATTGCGGTCGGTACGTAAAAATATCATTATCTCGATGGCACCGAGTTTGTACCCATGGTCAAAACAAGAATATCTGCAAGACTGGCCTACATGGCTGAAGAATGGTTGGGTAGATTTAGTGTGCCCACAAGTATATCGTTATCAATTTGATCGCTATAAAAAAGAGTTAGAGATCATTACCAAAGAGCAAGTAGCGGAGCAAGATCGTTTTCGTATTGCACCGGGTATCTTATCACGTGTTGGCGATTATTATGCCTCGCCAGAGTTCCTCAAGCAAATGGTTAGAGCAAATCGTTTGGTCGGTTTGCAGAGTGAAGTGTACTTCTACTACGAAGGAATGAAAAAGTATCCTGACGTATATAAAGAACTCTATAAAGAGCGTGTAGAGTTTCCGAACTTTCTACGGCGATAATTGGTTAAACTGAAACTCAGAAAAGTAGGGCATATCGGTTGCGATTACAATGCTTTAAATTGTTCAGCTCGACGCATAACATTGCGAACATATGCTTGTGTTTCAGGGAATGGAGGAATTCCATTGTATTTATCGACATTGCCCGGTCCTGCGTTGTATGCTGCTAAGGCAAGTGTCGTATTGCCATTGTATTGCTTGAGTAATTGTCCTAAGTACTTCACTCCACCATGAATATTCTGCTCGGGGTCGAAGATATTCGTCACTCCCATCTCTTTGGCGGTGCCATCCATGAGCTGCATCAATCCTTTGGCACCTGCGGATGACTGTGCTGTAACTTTGCCGGCAGATTCTGATGCCATGACACCACGTACCAAATGTTCCGGTACGCCATATTGTGCTGATGCAGAACGAATGATAGGATCAAAGCGGTCTATACGTTCTTGTGCTGACGCAGCAAAACCATTTGAGGTGAACGACATCGATGAGGATTGTTCTGCTTGTTGACGTAGTGCAATACGGCTACGTAGATCAGCTAATGCACGTTGATGGAGATCATCAGGATTGTTACCGCTGTTTTTATTGACAATATGTGGTCCCGTCAGAAGAGTAATATCCTCATCTTCTTCATCCTGTGAGGATTTATTCGAGAGTACACTTAAAAGATCATTAACCTTTGATGGCGTACCTTGCGAGCCGAGTTTCATCAGGATGTTAAGATCCGTATTTGATGTTTTCGGTAGGGTGCTCAAGTCTTCGCCGGTAAGGTGTTTGTAGACTACATTCGCAAAGCCCGTACCACCATTTTGGGTGACATAGTCCGCAAACTGCAGATCTGTGAAATTCGACAAGGTATCAGCACCGAATGACATATCGCCTTCTTTTTCATCCTTTTTGAGCATTGCCTCTTTCATTTGTTTCATCATAAGATGAACAAACATTGATTCAAAACCCTTAGCGGCTTTGGCGTACTCTTGTTTCTCTTTGTCGGTGAGAGGTTCTTTGTTGTTGATACCCGGCTTTTTTGCCAATCGCTCTAGCATCGACATGTTCGGATTGTCGAACTGTGGAGGCGGCGTGCCGGTCGGAAGAGATAAGCCATCAGTCATGATCTGTATTCCCGGGAAAGTAATACGATAAAAACTACCGTGTTTGTGCATTATTGAATGATCAACTCAGCTTGGAGCGAACCGGATTCCTTCAGTGCTTGAAAAATGGCAATCAAATCACGTGGACTCACCCGCAGGGCATTAAGTGCTTCTGCCATTTGCTGGACAGTACTTGCACCATTCAGCACAATAGCAGGATTGATTTCTTCCTGCACATTGATATTTGAGTTTTGAATAGGCACAGGCTGACCGGGCGAAGCTGCAATCGTAAATGGAGGGGGTTGAGAGACACTATTGGATGTTTGAATTTGAATATCCAAACCGCCATGAGCTACAACAGCCGGGAGGAGCTGAACATTTGCGCCAATAACAACAGTGCCCGTCCGTTCGTTGATCACAACACGAGCTGTTGGATCAGATTCTACTTGCAGGGACTCAACTTGAGCGGCAATCGCGTTAATTTGCTGTGGTGTTGCTCCATCAGGTAGAGTAATGATTACAGTTGAAGCATCCAATGTTTGTGCGGTGTTTGCAAGATTTTGTTGGTTATTGATGACTGTTGTGATTCGAGTAGCAGTTGTAAAGTCAGGCTCGCGCAGAACAATTCGCATCTGATTGTCCTGAGAGATACTGCCTTCTACTTCTCGATCAAGAATACCACCATTGGGTACGCGACCACTTGTGGTAAAGTTTCTTCCTGAACGGGAGCCATTAGCTCTTACATCATATCCGCCAACAGAAACGCCACCTTGCGCCATGCCATAGACCGTACCGTCGGCAGAAGAAAGAGGAGTCATAATCAGAATACCGCCTTGCAGGGATTGAGCGTCACCCATAGAAGCAACTTGAACC
>DHLT01000297.1:4497-9542 GCA_002405405.1 Ignavibacteria bacterium UBA4661
GATTGAGCGTCACCCATAGAAGACACTTGAACATCAATTTTACTTCCGGGTTTGGAGAATGCCGGTACAGTTGCTGTAACCATGACTGCCGCAACATTCCGCGTTTGCAGATTGATCTGCGGTACTGTTACACCAAATCGTTTGAGCATGCTGGTGATCGACTGAATAGTCATGGTTGAGCGGCGTGTATCACCAACATTACTCAGTCCTGTTACCAATCCATAACCGACTACTTGAAGTGTATTCGCACCTTGAATAATGGCAATATCTTTAATGCGTGCCGCATGACCTGCAGACGGCAATATTAAGAGCACAAGGCAGAGTAGAAATGCTCGATGATTCCGTGAAAAATGAAACATGGTTTGCATAGTCAAGCTGAAAACATAATGGTAGGATTAGAATAAGAAACGTAAAAAACGTGTAATCAAGCCGGGTTGATTTGCACGGGTAACATTGCCATCGCCTTCGATCAGCAAATTCAAATCCAAGATATTCGACGAAAGCACACTATTATCATCAAGAATGTCAACCGGACGAACATATCCCGTCAGGGTAATTGTTTGCATCTCTCCATTTACTTTTGTTACGCGATTGGCACGAATCCGAAGGTTGCCATTGGCATCGACCGAATCAACGCGTGCCGACAATCGTGATCGAATTGTTTCAGTACGTGTATTTTGTCCACGACCACGAAAATTGTTTGTCAAACCAAGTGAGCCACCGGCACTGGTTGAGCCACCACCCGGCAAGGAAGCGTTGCCCGAAGCACTCAGAGTTGTTTGTGATTGCTCATCAGCAAGGGCATTGTTATCGGCAGTTGTACTTTCAACAGTCGAAATCGTTACGGCATCACCGACATTGAGAGCTTTCATATCAGAAAACAGCGAGCGGCGCATGTTTTGTTGAAATTGAGCATGGAGTCCGATGGGTAAAACCATAACAACGACTACCAAAATGGTAGTACGATGCAGTACCGAGGAAAAAAAAGATTTCATAGGGGTTTGGGGAAAGATATGCTGATAAGTAAGGAGAAGAATTACCGAACAACTTCAACAATACCATTGCCTAGAGCACGGCAGAGAATTGTTGTTTGACCACCGGTACGAATCACTTGCAATGTTTCGCCCGGAGCTGCATCATCAATTGCTTTACCTTGCGTGCGAATGAGAATATTGCCGGTTCGAACTACAATCGAAACCAGTTGATTACGTACAATACCATTGGTTGCGCCTAGATATTTGGTACGAATTGGTTCACCCGGACTAATCATAGCGGTTGTACGACGACCAATGAGAGATTGCGGATCGGTGATTGCGTCGTCGTTTGCTGCAATAGTACGCTCTTTCCACTCAATATCTTCTTCGCTGATTAACGAACCCGGAGCAATACGTTTCGTTGCAACAGGCACAAGGCGATCGATAGTAATGCGAAAGGGAACAGATACTCGGCGAATGATTTTTTCACCGACAAAAAACTCTATGACAACATTAGCAAAAGACGCAGTGCGTTTTTCATCATCAAGAATCCGTGCTTCGACATGTGATTGAGAAAAAACTTGATCGCCAATACTTTTAAGTGCTTCTGCTTTAACTTTTCCCCCATAGAGCGAAAGAACATGCTCTTTAGCGGCTTGCTGAATGCGGACGCTCGAATATGTTGTTTGTGCTAGCCCTGTGTAGATTGATAGAAGAAAAAACACCAAGAGCGATACAAACTGTATCGGCTTAGAGAACTGCGGGGTATATGATGTCTTTTTCATAGTCAAATCTTCCAAATCATGAGAAAACCAATTGATTCTGTTGGATGTATCCTGCAAAGCACAAATGACCTGCTAAACCATATTATCGTTTGATATTCGTTGCCGTTGTCAGAATATCTTCTGCTGTTTTTACGGATTTAGAATTCAACTCAAAAGCACGTTGAGCGACAATCATGTTGACCATTTCTTCGACTAAATCAACATTGGAATTCTCTAATTGATTCTGGAGAATTTCACCCGTATTATTTGTTCCTGCTTGTTGAAACACTGCTTGCCCTGATGCAGAGGTCTCTTGGTATAAATTGTCGCCAAGGGACTTCAAGCCGGCGGGGTTGACAAATCGTGCAAGTTCGATTTGTCCAAGGACTTGTGCTTCATTAGTCGCATTGCCGGGGAGACGACCACGAACAATACCATCGCGCGATACTGTCAATTCAACAGTTTCATCAGGTACACGAATACCCGGTTCTAGGGAATATCCTTGTGATGTAACAATCTGTCCATTGCGATCAAGTTGGAAGGAACCATCGCGGGTGTAAGCAAAGCTATTGTCAGGTCGGCGTACAATAAAAAATCCTTCACCGGAGATTGCCATATCAAGAGGGTTATTGGTGCCTTTGACATCGCCCTGAGAAAATTGGCGGGTTGTACCAATAAGTTCAACACCACCGCCAATTTGAATTTCATTGACGGGTTCAACACCAAAGCGTTGCGTGTTTCCTGCCGGACGAATGGTTTCATAGAGCAGATCCTGAAATTCAGCGCGCACTTTCTTGAAACCTGTTGTATTTACGTTAGCAAGATTATTGGAGACAATTTCAATAAATCGCTGTTGAGCAGACAGTCCGGTTCCTGCAGTTGTAAGTGTTTTATCCATGAGTGTAGTGTAAAAAAGTAGTCGAAAAGAAGTACGCTATGTTGAGAATTTTAAACAGGTTATCAGCCGCTTATTCGCGACAATTCTATGCTTTTGGCGATCGTATCGTCGTTGGTTGTAATGACTTTTTGACCCATTTCAAAGTTCTTTTGAATCATAATCATATTGAGGATTTCGCTAACGATATTCACATTAGATTTTTCGATAAAGCCCTGTTTAACACTGACTTGATCATCATTCAAACGACGCATGTCGGTAGCATCGGTTGTTTCAAACATGGTTCCTGAAACGCGCTTCAATGATTGGGGATTCTCCACATCCATGATAGTAATCTGCCCCAGAAAGAATTCATTCACGAAGACTTCGCCATTTTTCTCGATGCGAATACCAACGGGTTGCTCGTCTTCTTTGACAGCGGTACGACTTTGTTCAAATGCGGTACGGACAAGAAGGGGACCATTATCAGCCATGACTTGTTTGCCATCGGGGGTAGCCAAATAACCCTGATCGTCTACCGTAAAATTTCCGGCTCGGGTGAGAAATTCACCACCGGATTTATCACGTACCATAAAAAAACCTGTTCCGTCAATAGCAACATCGAGAGCATTGCCTGTTGATTGTGTTGCTCCCATAGAAAAGTCACCATGGCGGCTGTTGACAATATCATCTTGTGAAACGCTACCTTTGTTATGATGCATATTCTGCACAGCATCAATGAGGGAGCGTTGAAAAGTATCTTCACGCTTAAAACCCGTTGTTGCAGAGTTTGCCATATTGTTGGCAATGACTTCCAAGCGGGTCATCTGTGGCATCATGCCAAGTGCGGCTGTATAGATTTCTTTAACCATGACATGCTTCTGAAAGAAGTGAAACAACAACGAGAGAATTTTAAATCGAAAAACATGTGCAAAGAGAGTGAACTCCGTTGTACGCTCATAAATCAGCGGGCGGATCACTTGGTGCAGACGATTGAATAAAACTTTCTTGTCGCGTGATACCAAGCTTTTCTTCGTTCATTTGATAGATGTACAAGAGAATTTCAGCAACGGCTTGATACAAGCGCGAGGGAACTGGTTGCATTGCATCGATGCCCGAAAGAAGCTGAATCATATCAGGGTCCTGCCGCACCGGAACATTGCGCTCTTTGGCAATGCGAATGATTTTTTCTGCCATACTGCCTGCGCCTTTTGCAACCACTTTCGGTGTAGCATCCTGCTCATCATTGTAGCGAAGAGCAACAGCACGCTGTATTGAGTTTTGTGAGCGTTTCATCGGGCGTAGAATAGGAGAAACACAATCATCAAAACAAATAGTTCAAGCATTGTGCCAAGTTTTAAAGGACTTAGCAGGTGATAGGTAAGAATTCTCCCTTGTTTTTGTGTCTTTTTTACATAATTCGGGAGAAGACCCTACCGTTGGATATGTAACAAAGCGAATAATCGCCATATGGCAGACTATAGGGTGAAATGTGGTTATTATTATGCAGTCGTTTGGGTGTTGTTGGTATAATTATAGTCAGTGTTTTTGGGGGCAAATAGTCTGAAAAAAATTGCTTTTATGTGTGAACAGTCTCAAACCGAAGAGACCTCTTGATGCTAATGATCAAAGAGGTCTCTTGAGTTATTCGCTCATTGGTACAAATATTACTCAACCTACAATCAGGTTGAGCAAGTTATTGGGAACATAGATTTGTTTCTTGATGGACTTATCACCGATATGTTTGATGATGTCGGGACGAGTCATTGCTTGTGCGACCACAGCTGACTCTTCGGCATTCATCGGTACAACTAGTTTTGCGCGGACTTTACTGCTGACTTGAATCACGATTTCGACTTCATCTTGAATCAACTTTGCAGGATCGAACATGGGGAATGGTTCATAGGCAAGTGTTGTCGTATGCCCAAGAATTTTCCAAAGTTCTTCGGCAATATGCGGCGCAAAAGGCGAAAGAACAAGCACGAACTGTTCCATCGCACTGCGCGGACGAGGCGTAGCTTTGGTGAATTCGTTCACAAAAATCATCATTTGCGAGACGGAAGTGTTGAAACTCATGCTCTCAATATCTTCGCCTACTTTTTTGATAGTTGAATGCAAAATAAACTCTTGTTCTTTCGTGAGTGCAATGTCCTGTACCTCGCCTAAAAGCGTGCTTTCTTCGCTGGCAATCATACGCCACTCGCGATTTAAAAAGCTGTGTACTCGCTCAACACCTTTTGTGCTCGAAGGGGTTGCCATTTCGAGCGGACCCATAAACATTTCAAATATCCGCAGAGAATCAGCACCGTATTCACGAATGACATAGTCGGGGTTGACGACATTGCCGAGAGATTTTGCCATTTTATGACCATCTTCTCCCAAAATTACTACTTGGTAAAATAGATTAGCAAAAAGTTCATTTCTTGAAACAAT
>DHLT01000312.1:0-7755 GCA_002405405.1 Ignavibacteria bacterium UBA4661
TGATGTCTGTCACCTGATTTTTTTTGGTGAAAGACTTCGTATGTTTCAAAGTACTCCATTGGTTCTGCAACATATTCTTCTGCAAAAGAGCTTGGCACAGAACGTTGATTAACACGCGGATCAAGTGACTGAATAAAACTCATAATCAAGATTTGAATGGGTACGAAAGTTTTCTTTTAACTCAGTGGTACAGCATATTTCGCGTCAGCTTTTGCCAATGCTCTCCGCACCCACCGACCTCGCTCTTCTGCAATACGCCGTACTGCTAAACGCTCTTGATTGCATGGACCACTGCCGTTAATCACAGCAAAAAACTCATTCCAGTCCGGCTCGGTGTATTCCCATTTTTTTGTCTCCGGATTTTTACGAAGTCGTTCATCAGGAATAGTCAAGCCTAATTCCCAGATTTTTGGTACATACATGTTCAAGAATTGCTGCCGCATATCGTCGTTGGAAGCAAGCTTTACTTTCCAGCGCATAAGCTTTTCGGTATGCACGGATACTTTATCCGGCGGACCAAAGAAATGCATCATAGGTTTCCACCAACGGTTAAGCGCTTCTTGCAGCATGGTACGTTGCGTCGGTGTGCCTGTAGCAAGTGTAACTGCATTTTCATAGCCGTATTTTAAATGAAATGATTCTTCCATACAAATACGTTCTAATGCTCGACAGTATGGAGCATATGATCCCTTAGAGTTAATCACTTGATTGATGATTGCTCCTGCATCAACGAGCCATGCAATCACGGCAGAATCTGCCCATGTAAAAGCAGGATAATTGAAAATGTTTGAATACTTCGATTTACCGGAGATCAAATCTGTCAACATCTGTTCACGCGATTTACCAAGGGTTTCTGCAGCATTGTACAGCAATTGCCCATGACCAACTTCATCTTGTACTTTTGCCAGCAACGCTAACTTTCTGCGAAAACCCGGCGCACGTGTTACCCATGTACCTTCAGGCAAAGCGCCAATAATTTCGGAATGCGCATGCTGCTCAATCATACGGATGAGTTGCTTGCGATATTCTCTCGGCATCCAATCGCGCGGTTCAATTTTTTCCCCTGCATCAATTTTTGCTTCAAATTCAGCTAGCTGTATTGGGTCATCATCACTTGCTATAACTGCTCCTGCCTCGATAATTGCGTTGCCGTACATAAATCACTGTATAAAACGTGAATGAGAGGGTTGAGTTAAAAATTTTCGTTTTCGTAGGAATACAAACGCATGCGTTTATTGATTACCGAATCATGAAAATGATCCATCACATTTTTTCGTGCAGTCTTGCTAGAACTAAGACTTATTAGACCATTAAACTAAAAAAATTGCCAAGAAGTTCATTTGAAAATCTTGGCAATTCAAAATCTAACTTAGTTCCTATATCATCGAAAACTTGATGTTCCTGATTTAGTATAGCGAAACGTATAAAATCCAATAGGTGTTGCAATAGTTGGAGCAGAAACAGCATTCTGATAAATACTGGTGATCTGTAGTTTTATGCTATTTCCCGAAGCCGTACGAAGCATAATCGTCCGTGCTGTTGGTGCCGAAAGTGTATGAATTTGGGCTCCGCTGAATGCGTATGTAAAAAAATTACCCGGCGGAACAACAGTAGTAGGAACAATACGTTGCGCTGTTGCTGTATCGTCATTACGAAGAGTACTCGGCATAACGCTTATGTTGTCGAAGAGTGAGTCAACGATTATTGCCTGGGTCTTACCCAAACGATTTGGGTTGACATTACCCGAATTAACCATAACATGTACGGCACGTGAACGCGGGTCCGTAAGAGGGTTACCCATGAATGGCAAAAGGATGTCCCACTGATCTGTACCAAAATCTGCTAAACTCACAGTTGTATCTTTGTCAAAGGAATACAAGATAAAACCACCCGACATAAATGGGAACCTCCCCACCCCTGCAAGGGAATCTGGTTTGAGGTTAGCAACCAATTTTGTTGTGGGCTGCAAAGGTGTGGCAGGGTCAACGGTGGTAGAATTCGAGCAACTTGATAAAACGAGCAGAATACACAAAAGGCGCAAGACCAAAGGTACAGTCTTAGTAAAAAACTTTACATCAGTACGGTTAACATTTCGTCGAAAAATTAATTGTGTGAATAGCATAGCAGAACCTGTGAAAAAAATGAAATTAATTCCTTGTATTTACATTGCTTGTAAATACAAGGACAAATATACGTGAAAATGTTGCTCACAAAGCATAGCAAAAGCATAATTTTTCTTGTTAACAAACAACAAAGCTTTTGACAATTGGTCATACATCCCCTCAATTGTCAGCTTTTCAGATAAAATTGACATAGTCTTTCCCTATTTTAGACGATACTTTACTCGAAATGCTCTTCTTGCTTGAATTTTTTTCAACTCACTCCATTTGCCTTGAAATATGACCTCGCTTCCTCTTTCTTCGAATATTCAACAAGACGTAGCTGCAAATCCACTTACTGCTACGCTTGAAGAACGGTACAATTCCCTTGTACAAGAACTTACACCACAAATTCGAAAAGCCTTAGAAGCCTGGGACGCGACGTGCGACCAGTACCAACAATCACACTTTGACTATACTGTTCGTAATAAAACGATCAAAGTTAAAAACTATACTACCTCGCTTTCCGGTTCTAAAATTCCCAAAGTAGCTGTACCCGACTACAGCGATTGGGGAGATATTGTTACGTGGTTATTGAAAGAAAATTTTCCGGGCTCATTCCCCTATACAGCTGGTATTTACCCTTTCAAGCGACAGGGTGAAGATCCTACGCGCATGTTTGCAGGTGAAGGCGGTCCTGAACGTACTAACAAACGTTTTCACTACCTTTCGCATGGAATGCCCGCAGCACGGCTTTCAACAGCATTTGACTCAGTTACACTTTATGGAGAGAATCCGGATCATCGACCCGACATCTATGGTAAAGTTGGCAATTCCGGTGTTAGCATCGCAACACTTAACGACGCAAAAAAATTATATTCAGGCTTTGATTTATGCGATCCTAAAACATCGGTATCCATGACAATCAATGGTCCTGCACCAATGATTCTTGCCTTCTTTCTTAATGCAGCAATTGATCAACAATGTGAGCTATATATCAAACAGCATTCTCTCGAAGAATCTGTTGAAAAGGCTCTACAAATAAAATATGATGCACAAGGAATTCCGCGTCCTGTTTATGATGGATTGTTACCTGATGGCAATACAGGACTAGGCTTAATGCTTCTCGGACTCACAGGAGATGAAGTACTCCCTCCTGATATATACGAGCAAATCAAACGCTCAACTTTATCACAAGAACGTGGAACAGTTCAGGCTGATATATTGAAAGAAGATCAAGCACAAAATACATGCATCTTCTCGACGGAGTTTGCGTTACAAATGATGGGCGATATTCAGCAATACTTCATTGATTGGAATGTTCGAAATTTTTATTCTGTATCAATTAGTGGATATCATATTGCAGAAGCCGGAGCAAATCCTATCACTCAACTTGCATTTACACTTGCTAATGGCTTTACCTTTGTCGAATATTACCTATCGCGTGGTATGCACATTGATGACTTTGCACCAAACCTTTCGTTTTTCTTTTCTAACGGAATTGACCCTGAATATTCTGTTATTGGTCGTGTAGCTCGTCGTATTTGGGCAAAAGCATTAAAAAATAAATATGGTGGGAATGAGCGTTCGCAAATGCTCAAGTATCATATTCAAACAAGTGGTCGGAGTTTGCATGCACAAGAAATTGATTTCAATGATATTCGTACAACTTTGCAAGCTCTTTACGCAATTTATGACAACTGCAACTCGCTTCATACCAATGCTTACGACGAAGCCATTACAACGCCAACGGAAGAGTCTGTACGTCGTGCTTTAGCAATTCAGCTTATTATCAATCGTGAACTCGGTCTTGCTATGAATGAAAATCCCCTTCAGGGTGCTTTTATTATCGATGAACTTACTGATTTAGTTGAAGAAGCTGTCATGCAGGAATTCCGTAATATCACTGATCGTGGCGGTGTCTTGGGTGCCATGGAAACAATGTACCAACGTAACAAAATACAAGAAGAGTCGATGCACTATGAAATGTTAAAACACACAGGTGAATTACCGATTATCGGTGTCAATACATTCCTCCCCAAAGATAAAGCAGCATATACAGAGCCGACTGAAGTAATTCGTTCTTCTCATGACGAAAAAGAACTACAAATTCGAAATCTGCAACAATATCATGCGATCAATTCATCGGTATCGCAACAAGCCCTATCAATGCTACAGCGTACCGCTATTGACAATGGCAATATTTTTTCTGCGTTAATGTCGTGTGCCAAAGTGTGCTCGCTCGGACAAATGACCGAAGCGCTCTATCATGTTGGCGGTCAATATCGTCGAAGCATGTAAGTATGATATATTCAGTTGTAACTACCCGTATACCTTTTTATGTACGTTGGATCATACTGTGTATGGTTCTTTTGTTGGGATCGACACATATCGGCTTAGCTGAACTGACCATGATACCCTTGTCAATTAAAGTTGATTCAAAAACAGGCTATCGCATTCGTTTAACCAACGGAGATATCCTTTCTGGAGTAATTACTGATAAAGACACTGACCGTGCTACCGATGACACCCCAGAACGCCAATACATTAAGTTGAAAACAGGTGTTGGATTACTGAAAATCTATGCTGATGAAATTGCAGAAATTCTCACTACAGATGAGGTATATCGGCATAGTCATCGTGTGTTTTTCATGCCCACAGCTGAATCCATTGGCAATAATCATTTTATTGGCTCATGGGAATTAGTCATGCTATATGCAGGTGCGGGTATTGGCGATCGCGTATCGGTTACTGCAGGACGTACATTCATTCCGACACTTTCTTCAGAAGAACAATTCTCACTAATTAATGCTAAGGTACAGCTGTATACGACACCACCAAGCGATGCCCCTGTGCGCACTAAAGTTAATGTTGGCGGCACAACTGTATACGAAACAGAAACTGATTTTACAGGACGCATTAGTTTAGCCGCAGGCGCACAATGGACAGCATTACAACAGGCTCGAATCAGCACACTCTACGCGGTTGGAACATATACTCAAGGACGTTCATCAATCTCTGCTTTACTCTTCTATAAAGGTGCAGGTAGCGAAACAATTTTTCTCAATGGTAGGCAATTAGGTAATACAGTATTTCAATATCCTACCGGCTCTATGGGTGTTGCCTTGGGCGTTGATGTCCGCTTTCCCGAACGTCAAGATATTCATTTTATCGGCGAGTTGTGGAATACTGACATTTCGCGTCCTGTCGGTACGGGACTTATGGTTGGATTACGTTTAACCAACTCTACACTCTCAGCAGATTTCGGTATTGCTACGACAACGAACCTTGACGTTCTACCAATGGTCAATTTTGTTTGGACACCCTTTTAGCCTTAGCTGAGTATTTCTTACAGCTTGCCGAAAGTTATTGCTATGCTAACTTGCTCACCTGAGTTATCCTCAACATAGTTTTGCCATCGTTTTGCCATCTCTAAATGAAATTTTCCTTCTCTGATATACAGGCACTTTGCGAGCCGGATGGTGGGCATCTGCGTTCAAAAGATAAGGATGATTCCTATCGATTTTGCCGGCGGCTTGCACTAGGACATTATGAAAACTTTCCTGTCGGCTTCGTATTGATTCCACGTCTCTTACAAGCAGATTTTTACAGCATATACGCCTTTGCACGAATCGCCGATGATATCGCCGATGAACCATACCCTATTTCACACAATGAGCGTATTACCCTGCTTAATTCATTTCGCTCCTTGCTTAGGTATGGAACAAAAGATCATCCGATTTTTTCCGGACTGCATCGTACGATAACAGCATATCAAATACCACATGATCCATTCGAGCGTTTGATCTCCGCATTTCAACAAGATTGCACATTCACACCTTTTACTACATGGCACGATGCAGATGATTATTGTTCACGATCCGCCAATCCTATTGGCGAACTTATTCTACGTCTCTATGGTTTATGGAATGAACAGTGCGAACCATACTCGAATGCTCTTTGCACAGGATTGCAGTACACTAATTTTTGGCAAGATTTCTCACGTGATCTTCCAACAGGTCGATGTTATATTCCTCAGTCGGAATTACTCCATGTTGGATTAACCATTGTTGACATACATGAGCTGTACGAGTATTTGGGAAAGCACCAAAAAACAAGTAACTTTAAAGGAGTCTTCGGTGTTATTAGGGATGATGCAGATCATTTTCATCAATTGTCGACGTGTTTGCATAAGATTGTTAACCATACAAAACATTACTTGCATTTGGGAACTCGACTGTTGGAGCACATTCCCTCAATTCGTCTTAGGATGGAGTTGGCAATTACTGTCGGTGGTGGCTTGACGATACTCCGGCAAACACAAACACTTGGTAATCGTATCTTGATTGAGCGCCCTAAACTCGGTATGTTGCACAAAGTAAGCCTTCTAGCTGATGCTTTACGCATGGTAATGTCGCCCATTGTTACTCCATTGTCTTCTTCATCAATCGGCACATAGAGAAAATTCTTTATTGTCCTTGCTATACCATTTATTTTTCGACTTTCATGAATAGCCCCTCGCAGTTCATACCGCATAATGCGCCAGCAAGGAATGCAAGTGTGTATATCCCTCAGTCGGAAGTACTCTCAGGTAGCGATCTTCCCCTACCAAGGGCAAGCACCACAAACTTTTTTTATTCATTTTCATTTCTTCCCAAAGATGAACGTGAGGCAATGCATCATATCTATGCATTCTGTCGCTACACAGATGATATCGTTGATGAATCATGGATTCCTCAAGTATCTCAAACCCCTATACAAGAAGTAATGATGGAAGAGACGGATGATTCCATTCGTAAAAAACGTGAGCGATTACAGCGTTGGCGCCAAGAAGTTGATAAGTGCTATGAAGGAACATCGATGCACCCGATTTTGCGTCCTCTCACTGCTGTCGTGCAACGCTTTGCAATTCCTAAGCAGTATTTGCATATCTTAATAGATGGTTGCGAGCGTGATCTCATGCAAACACGCTATCAGACATTTGATGAACTTAAAGAGTATTGCTTTGGTGTTGCAGGTATCGTTGGCTTGATGTCGATAGAGATTTTCGGCTACAAGTATGATGAAACCAAAGAGTATGCGGTTAATTTAGGATATGCTCTGCAACTCACCAATATTATGCGCGATGTTCGTGTCGATAAAAATAAAAATCGCATTTATCTTCCTTTGGAAGATTTAGAGCGATTCCATATTTCCGAAGAAGAAATTTTTGCCGAACATTACAGCGACAAGTTTGTTGCTCTTATGCAGTTCCAAGCACGCAGGACACGGGAATATTATCATAAAGCACGTGCCGCTCTGCGCCCTGATGAGGGGTTTTCAATGTTTGCGGCACAGATTATGGATGCGATTTATTACCGTTTACTTGAAAAGATTGAACTAGCAAATTTTGATATTTTCAATAATCGTATTCGTGTTTCGACCTCCCATAAGATGCTGATAGCACTTCGATTGTGGGCAAAAACACGACTTTTATTACATCGTGCCTAGGTATAGCTATATCGCGAGCTACGATGTTTTTTTCTTGTCTTTTTTACTTTTTCTTTGTGATTATGGCAGATACACATTCATCAGTTTCGTTAGAAAAAATTGAAGGTCCCATCGTCTTTTCTGCTGAAGAATTGGCGCTAGTTGAGCAATACAAGTCGCGATAGGG
>DHLT01000312.1:7805-10233 GCA_002405405.1 Ignavibacteria bacterium UBA4661
GATTATGGCAGATAAACATTCATCAGTTTCGTTAGAAAAAATTGAAGGTCCCATCGTCTTTTCTGCAGAAGAATTGGCGATAGGTGAGCAATACAAGTCGCGATACCCAGAAACCAAAGCTGCACTGATGCGAACACTGTGGTTAGCCCAAAAGAAATGGGGTTGGCTCTCACAAGAGGTTCAAGAATACATTGCAGAATTACTTGGTTTGTCCTCTGCCCATGTCAAAGGCGTTGCTTCATTCTACACGATGTATTATAAAAAGCCTATGGGTAAATATCATGTGCAAGTATGTACGAATATTTCGTGTATGCTCTGCGGTGGTGAGGAGTTGTATGAGCATTTTAAGCAGCGGTTTGGTATTGGACATAATCAGGTTACTACCGACAAACGTTTCTCGCTAGAAGAAGTCGAGTGCATGGGTGCTTGTGGTTATGCACCAATGATGGCTATCAATGAAGACTATTATGAGCATTTAACAATTGATTCTGCAGATGCTATTGTCAATGCGCTACCATAATGATAGTGCATGTTCATTTTCTTGTAACCTAGTTCTATAATTTTATGAAAACACAGCTCCATACTTCGTGTGACAATCTCGTCCGTTCTGATTGCAATGAACGTAACGCACAGATTACTTCTGCCGGAAGACGTGGATTTTTAGGTCTTGCGGCAACGCTTGCCGTTACTGCCATAGCAGATCCTACAAAAGTCTTAGCAACTATTGCTCCTGAATCCTACACAAGCAAAGGTGGAAAGATCACGGGCTTATATCGTATCAATTTCAGTGCGACCGGTCTGAGTGTTCTCCGTCAAACTAATGGATCAGTACGTATCGGCGATTTACCGATTTTACAGGCATTGCAATTTCGAAGCATTGTATTGACGCGTATTGATGCAAATACATTTAGTGCATTGAAAGAAGAATGTCCTCATGAAGGAAGCAGTATCGAGCTATTTAATGCTAATACACGAGAATTTTGGTGTCGAGCTCATGACTCAGATTTTGGTCCAACCGGCGCGCGCCTTCGAGGTCCAGCAAATCGTAGTTTAACGAGTTACCCAGTACAATTTACATCCGGTAATGATTTTCTTTTTATTGATGTACCCGGGGTTACCAGTGTAAAATCAGTAGAACAAGCAACAACCGGAATTCGTACAATTGGACCTAATCCTGCAAGCGAGCAACTGACGGTTGAGTTTATTGTTAGCGAACCACAACGTGTTCGTATCGGATTAGTAAATATCGTTGGACAAGAGGTTCTTACAGTTGTTGATCAACAATTTACTGCCGGTGTGTATAAACGTAATGTGAATGTAGCTAGTGTTGCACGTGGCCTGTATTTCTGCAAACTCGATGCAGAATCGACAACCGACAGTGCAAAAGTGATGTTGGTATAATGTTTTCGCGCACAGAACTCAAACGCTAACTTTTGAAACTATGTTGTGGTGGCATACATCTTCCCATTCGCATAAACTTCTTGCATGTGTCGTGCTAGCATATCTTGCTAACATGGCCACGCAGGGGATTGTCGGGAATATATTGTTGCTTTCCTCTTCATACTTGATCGATCACTGGCAAGTGTGGCGCTTTCTAACTTACCCTTTAGCAATCAGCAGTACCTCGACAATCATTGTCAGTAGTTTTGTCTTGTACAATCTTGCTCCCGAAATCGAACATCTTGTCGGTAAACAACGCTTTGGATTGATGCTTTTTACATTTGTGATCATTCATGGCGCAGTGTACTTGGGGATTTTTATAAGTCGCAACGCAGTACTTGAAGGATCAGACGCATTAGCATTAGCGCTGCTCACAATTTATACCTACATCTATCCAAAATCCGATATTTCGATATTAGGATTCTTCACAATGCGCACATGGATGATGGCACTACTTTTTGGTGCTATTGCCATATTTCCACCTCTCATTAAAGCATTTGGCAATCCTATCGCCGTCATTGGCGTTATGTCGAACGAGCTTTTTGGTGTATTTGCAGGACTGCTTTTTTCGCAGATCTATTTTGAGAAATATACCTTTCCTACGCGCACTGCTCCATCTTCATCCGATTCATATTTACTCGATACAACACCTGCAATCTCGAAACCGATCACCTCAGATCAGCAACGCACAGAATCCATACTCCCCTCCTTGTTGCGCCCTTCAGTAGGACAGACATTGCAAGAAGATGTTCTTCTTGACGAAGATCACCTCAATGAAATCCTTGATAAGATCAATGAATCAGGACAAAAATCTCTCACAGTAGCAGAAAAAGATTTCCTCAAACGCTATGCAGATCGCTTGTAAAGAACACTTGCATTGTAAACATGACACACCCTTACTCGTCATGCTGCACATGCTAATTTTTTAATTCTTTTTTCTCAGATCTACGAGGATTCACACCTTCACCATTTTCAGCGCGGTCGCGCC
>DHLT01000312.1:10381-11858 GCA_002405405.1 Ignavibacteria bacterium UBA4661
GCGCCGTAATTGCATGAGAGCCTTGCGCATCTGCTCTGTAAACTGTGCCTCAAATACCAAGTATCTTGCGAATCGCTCTTCATCAAGTACTGTCCGCATCGTCTGGATCATTTCATTTGTTGCAGCTTGCACATCAGATTGACGTTTGAGTGCCTCATCAGTTAATTCTTTAATACGGTTACTCTTGCGTTTCAGTGCTTCATCGAGATCTTTCAAAGTTGTATGCAACCCCCTACGTGCTTCCTCAAGGCGCTTATCGGCAACGGTATACTTCAATAAAAACTTATCTGCCGATTGTTCATCGAGCGCAAGTGTTTCAATTAATTTGAGTTTTTTGAATTGAATAATACGCTGTTGCGCGTTGAGTGCAGGTTGTGCAAAGCTATCTTGACTCAAAGTCGCAACAATCGATATTGTCAGTACGATAGAATAAAAACGATTCATCGATAATCTCAATGTAGTATGTTAATAAAAAAGTCAAATAACGTGCAAATAAGAAATCAACGCCATCTCAGAAAGCTCCACAACTGTCTTTCTTATTTCTGCTTTTTACGGTCTAGTTTAGAAAAAAGATACTGCACATCGTCTTCTTGCAATGCACCCACTGATTCATTGCCGGCAAAAGTTTCTGCAAAAACGGAACTGCTCACTGTTACCATACCTTCTGACAGTGCTTGTGCAGTTGTCAAATCAAGCAAGAGAACACCATCTGTTACAAATTCCAATTCCTCCGCTTCCGGTACACTAACAACTTGCACAATGTGATCAGCTGTAACCTCTTGAGCATTACTTGCCAATGCCATTTGTAGTTCAGAAGACCATTGTGGCTCAGACAATTGCAAAGCACTTCGCTCTTGCTCCAGCAAAGGGTTATTCGTTAACGAGTTGAACGAACGAAACTGAGGGAAAACAATAAACAACGCCAATACACCTAATACTATCACGGGTGCGGCAAACCGAAATGAACGCAGTGATACTTGTTTACGTTCCATTTCAGCGTACCTTCGCTCTTGAATTTTGACCGAAAGATTTCGTACACGCTGTGTTCGACGCTCGTACAAGTCTTGTGACTTCATTTGTGCGAATACGGTGCGTGCCTGTTGCAACTCTTGTTCAAGCTCAGGGAAATACGGTAGCGACTGCTCAAACCGACTAGACTCTGCTTCTGATAGTTGACAAAACAAATAATCAGGCAGAATCTGCTCCATTTCCTCACGAGAAAAAGAAGGAGTCTGCGATTGATGCGGTATTGACGGTGTTGATTCGGCTTGCATATAATTTTTTTGATAAAGATCATGTGATTAAACTTATTCGCTCATCATCAGCAGAATGAAACAATCTCAGATTTACTTCTGCAATTCTTCATTCATAATAGCACTGATTTTCTTAATAGCTTGAAAATAATTTGCCTTAAGACCACCAACACTTGTACCAAGCATGACAGAGATCTCCTCGTAAGTAAGTTCATCAAAGTACC
>DHLT01000312.1:12045-12820 GCA_002405405.1 Ignavibacteria bacterium UBA4661
TCAATCGTTCTTCAAATTCATTACGCTCCGTGATTGTGTCCGGTTCATAAGCAGAATCAGCAGAATAATCCTCAGCTACTTCCAAACCAAAAAAGGATCGTATTTTTTTCTTACGCAAGAAAGCAATTGCTTCATTAACGGTAATCCGATATAACCATGTTGAAAGTGTACTTTCGCCGCGAAAATCACGTATTTTTTTCAGAACACGAATAAACACATCCTGAGCAATATCAAGAGCATCTTCGGGCGACTGAACATAGCGCAAAGCAGTGGCATACACCAATTTTTGATACTTCCGTACCAAAATATTAGCGGCTACTTGCTCCGCTCCCGTACGAAAACCATCCAAAATTTCTTGATCGGTATCTGTCACAATCGATCCTTTCGTTGAAAAGGTTTTGTTTGAAGAATGCCGCACCGTAGGAATAACGACCGGAACTGCAAGAGTTGCCATAGACACAATACCAACAAAAAAGGTCAAGCGAATAATCAGAACTATGCTGATAAGATGCACTTGACCATATAATGGTTTAAATTTTACAAACAACAGGAGTAATGCGTCTGCCGAAAAAAGTTACCGTGTAATCTCGAGAACTTCCAATTCCATAAGACCAGCAGGCACTTTCACACTGACTACATCACCAACAGACTTGCCCATGAGTGCTCGCCCGATAGGCGATGTAACAGCCAATTTATTTTTTGCAAAGTCAGCCTCGAATTCACTGACCATCGTGTACACGATTTCTTTGTTCAACTTGCGATTCTTGACTTTCAC
>DHLT01000312.1:12949-14686 GCA_002405405.1 Ignavibacteria bacterium UBA4661
CAATATACACTTTGTCGCTAGGAAAATCTGCTGCATCGACTGTTCGAGCTCGTGCTAAAACATTTTCGATTTTTGCAATTCGCAACTCCAGCAGCCCCTGCTCTTCTTTTGCCGCATCATAATCGCCATTCTCTTTCAGATCACCGTGTGAACGTGCTTCGGCAATTTTTTGTGCAACAGCTGCACGTCCGGTAGTCGTGAGTTCACGGTGCTCAGCTTCAATTTCGTGAAGTTTTTCTCGTGTCAGATATACTACGCCTTGCTCCATAACGTAGCACCGTTTTTACAAAAAGAGGAAAAAAAATACTTCCCCGCATAAAGCCGGGGAAGTAAAACAACATTGATTACGACAAAAATACAACAGCGAAAAGGCGATTCCAAATTGCCGACCCTATCTCTGCTGTAAATTATCGTTGCAAAAAGAGAGGATAGGTCGAACGACGGTCATTAAACTCAACAACAATGTAATACATACCCTGCCCCGCGGGAGTACCATTAGCAAGATTACCGTCCCAACAAGCACGATATGCAGCATTGGAAATAAGATCACCACCGCCTCCAATTTCTTTTACCAATCGATTGTTAGAATCGAAGATGCGTACCGTAGCAATACCATTTTGTGGCAAGGTATAAATCGTATTGACCATACCATGCACAGAAGGATTAAAAGGATTTGGTGCAACGCTATTGATGAATGTCGGACTTGGGTTTTTCAAAATTCCCTGCCCATTAATACATCCACCATCGCTACAGATGCGTACCAAAACCTCGCTTGGTAAATCCGGTGGCGGCACCCACGTAACGAGCGCAGTCGTACTGCCCGGAGTGTAGGGTTGTGTTCCAATAGGAATAAAGCTGATGCCATTATTGAGCGAATACGAATATGAGAGCGTTGTTACTGTCAGTGTTGGCGGTAAATTGGTAATCGCAAAGTATCGTGCTTGACAAATTTGATTAGGCGGTACATCGTTGTCGCTTACCACAAGATCATAGCTATTAGGCAAAACAGATACCGTTACGCGATTCGATACAACTTGTGTCCCCCCCGTAATGCTTGTACTCACAACACGGAAATCAATAGGAAAAGCACTCGTTGGCGATGTACCGCATGTAAAGGCTCCCGGCAAACATTCAGGCAAACGCATAGTCGCGCTGAAGACACCCCCACCTGATACTATGTTGGCAGCAATAGGAACAAACTGACCAATAGTACGAATAAAATATTGCATTTGTAAGCCCGTTACACATTGCCCAACACCAAACACTGTGATCGTGTCGTTGAGTCGCCGCGTGATACCGGAAGGTAAATCAACCAGACGCACTGCCGGGCTTGTTGTGAACTGAATAATTGCAGAGGAATCTCGTACCAAATTATCATTAGTACTCTCGATAATAAATCGACCGAATAGTCCGAATTGCGACAAAGTCGCGGGCGCACGATACACTGCAGACGGCGCAGGGTTATTGGCAATATTCACATTGGAGTCCAACAAAATACGCCGTCCTGTTGCTACACCATTAGCAGTATAGGGCTGATAATACACATTCATGCGTGGCACCATAGTGCGCGGAAAAACATTTACGCGATACGTGAACTCAACTGCACTACCAATACAAGCACTGGGTCGCGCATTAGGGTCAAGATCGAAAATACGCGAGGGCTGTGCCAGTTGCAGTGCATTAGCATCACGTGTGCCAAGCAAATATGTTTTATTAAGAGTTGTAACAACGACATCA
>DHLT01000022.1 GCA_002405405.1 Ignavibacteria bacterium UBA4661
ATGGCACAACCTCGCATGACCAACTGTTATTTTGATGAGCCCTATCGTGTTGGGTATGCGTATTTCCAATGAATCATTGGTAAATGATTCTAATCAAAGGGGTTGCAGTTCGTGCAATGCTTGTTGAATTGCTTCCTTTGTTTGCCCTGTCTGTTTCTCTATATCGTACAAACGGTCTGTATCAAGGGAATTAACCATAAACCACGACAGCAACACATCATACACCTTTTCCGATATAGAGAGTTGCGTATTGCCTCGCTTTACTGTATATTTGCTATCCATTTTGTTCTCCTTTGTGAGAAACAGGCGCAAGTCATTTTTCCGTATGGCTTGCGCCTTTTTGTTTTAGTAATCAGTAAGAAGAAACGGCTTTGATGCTGTTCGTTCCTCAAGTGGATCGAGTAAATCATTGTATTTGCACCATGTCATAAAATCGCGCAAATACCGATTCACCTCTTCGCCAAGTTCCTCGTAATACAAATACTCGTAGTAATCAAATTTGACCACATCAACATGGAATGTACTGTCATATTGCACTTGCCATACGTTGTACCGTGCTTTCCTTGAATTAGACATCATGCAGTATGCTTTCCATTGCAAGGAATGGACGTAATCAATGTATGATTTCGGTCTGCCTGTTGTTTTGTTCTCAATGATTCCAACACCATACATACCATCAGCAATACCCGACAAATGCACGACATATCTATCCCATGTCGTTGGAAACAGGAATTTGACTTGATGTGTCATGCGTTCAGGTAGTTTTTTAATTGCCTCACGTATGGCATCTTCTCGAAAATTTATCGGTAGTTCTCCGTGCGGTGTTTTCACGTACTCGTAAATCCACTCACTTCCCTCAATATGTCGTTGAAATTCAAAGGGTTGCTTTTGTAGTAATGAATCAAAAGCACTACCAACATACATGGCATCACTTGGAACAAACGGCTTGCCTAATACTTGTTGTTTTAGTTCTTCCATTGCTTTTTCGTGCTTGATAGCGGTTTCTTCGCTATCGTCCTGATACAGCATATCAACTGCTCTGCGATATGATTCTAACCACGTAACATTCACGCGCCATATTACAGGGTTGCCAAATTCATCATATCCTGCTTTGTTTGTTATCATGATACCACCTCTTTGCGTTTGCTTGTGGCTTTAGCTTTTGGCTTTTCTGTCGTTGATGCCATGCGTCCAATAAACTCATTTACCTGTACATCATATTCCGCCCCTAAGTCCTTAGCACAATCGGCAAGCGGTCTGCGTAGTTGCTCGTATAGCGGTCTTTCGAGTGCTTTGATTTCTTTGAAAGCATCATTCAGTGCCGATACATTTGCAATCGAAAGCAATGCTTCTTTCCAATTCGCCACAATATCCTGTGCCGTGATCTCTTCTTCCATTGCCTTGCCTAATCGTTCTTTCTGTTCCTCGATAAAATCGCCCAAAAAGTTTTCTAAAGCTGACCAATGTGGAAGTAGTATTTCGCCAACATCTGAAGAGTTTTTCCCTAACTGACTATCCGAAGCATTGAAATTCAAAAACCGTTTTTTGCCATCAGCATTGAAATACATTCTTCCAATAAAATCGGCTGACTTGACAATCTCTGCCAATGCCGTTTTACCGAGTGTATCTACTGTATATCTTCGCGTATCGCTTGTGTCCGTTTCTGTTTTTTCATGACCAAGCATGACAATATCCTTACCTTGACTGCGAAGAAACTTCAAAAAGTTCTGAAACACACTGCCCAAATCACCATAGCCATTCAATGACAAGCCACCTAATGCTGTTCTGCTTTTTGGCGAAGATTGAATAATGTGCTGTGCTATCATGTCAAGCATACGTCCAACCGTATCTATGACGATAGTTCTATATGGTCGAATCAATTCAGGTTGTTGCATAATCTCTTGCAGATCCGCGTAGCTGTTTATCTCTGCTACGTGTTGGCGGTTTGGTGCTGTATATGTTCGCTTGTCAAAGTCAAGCAAAAGAACATTTTCAGCCGAAAATGCTATGGTCGTTTTACCGACACTTGGTTGTCCGTACAGAAGTACCACTAATTGGCTTACCTCTATCGGTGTAGTTGGCTCTATGATTTTCATAGAATTATCCTTAATTTTGGAGCGATTGTTTGGAAGACATATCATACCGCGTTTTGCCATCGCTCCGTGCGAACTTGACGCGGTATTTTTTTTTTGCATTGAGAGAATCCGTATATTGAATACAAATATGTAAAGTCGCGCTAAAGAAGATTACAATCATAATTGACTTAATTTCTAAACTAAGCTACACTGAAACACACTCAAGGCAATGAAAAATATAATAAAAAATATATTCGCGCTATAAAATAAATTCAAAAACATAAACAAGTTTAATCTAATGAATACCCCTCTTAATTTTGCATACGAAACATGGACGCAAGGGAAACGCTTAACCCTTGTCATGAAAATTTTTTGTAAAACTGCAATTGAGTTTGGGCAGAAGCATTTAGGGATTGAATCACCTGCTCAATTATCACACTATACAACTGACAGAGTAGGAATCAGCATCAATATGGTGGCAAAACTTTATGCGATAGGTATTGCCCCTGAATGGTTGTTGTACGGTACAGGTAATCCATGGTCAAGCACCGAAAAAGGCGAACAGTTCAAAAAACTACTTGTAGAAGACGAACGGTTTCGGCAATACTTCTTGACAAAAAAAGAAAATGACGTACAAATACTATCTTCAGACGATGAAAAGGCAATCGTTGCCATTGCCATGAAACTTCTTAGTTCAAATCGGACATAATGTTTTTCTTTACAATGTTTTATTAGGTCTTTCTATGAATCCTATCTTTACGCATGGCAACGAAGAAATTCCTACATTCTTCCAACCAACACCGCTTCTGCATCACGGTCATATTCAGACCGTTTCCCTTGCAGACATCTATTGCACAAATGCCAAAAAAAACGAACTGTTTTTTATGACAGGCGCAAGCGATAGCATGAAACCAACAATCCTTGATACTGACGGCATGGTCGTTTCAATTACAGCAGAACCACGCGACAATGATATAGTCCTATTACGGCTCAATGGCGGTTTTCTGCTTGCTCGGTATTGGTCAAACGAAGAAAGCGATAAGATTACGTTCTCATTCGATAATCCGCGTTATCTTCCTCATGTAGAAACGATCAAAAATATAGGCATCGGCTTGCCTGTTATGGTGTTTGGTGTGGTACAGAGTATTCACCGTAAAGTCGTGTAAAACCGCCTACAATCTCGTATAAAGCACAAAAAAAACCCTTTCGTATTTGAAAGGGTTTCTTTGTTTGTGTGGTGTGTGGTGTGTGTTATGCTTCGATTTCTTCCAATACCTCTACGTCCTGTTCTTTTGCGCTTTCGGTCGTGGTTAGAAATTCCGCTATCTTGTTGGCATAGCCAACACAGCGAAAAAACAGCGTAGGCGTATCTTTTACAAATGATGCCCAACTTTGAATATGTGCCTTATGGTTTTCAAGGTTGCTATCAATTAAGCGTCCTGTTCGTGCCATGACAAAGACTGCCGAAAGTTCGGCTATCAGTTCCTCAATAGCGTATGCTTCTTTCTTCCCTTTGTCCTCGAAAATCTCTTTTCTTGGAACTCGTTGTGGGTGCTTCGTCCAATGTGCCATTTCGTGGAAAAGCACTTCATAGTATTGTAAATCGGAAAAAAACTCTCCGATCTTTGGCATTTTAATTTTGTCTATCAATGGAACGTAGCACGGTTGCGAACCGTATGAGATGTTCGGTTTGTGATACCGTATCATTTCCTCGTATTCCTCTATCACTTGCGCGTCCGTGCGTTCTTCCTGTTTGGCTTTCCATTTTGCCACAACATCAGCAACCTTTACTGTCCCCTCGCTATCGTCTATGTCTGCCACATGAAAGACATATACGATTTTGAAAAAGGGAATCACTTCTTTTTCGGTTTCTCCTTTGCTGTTGGTGCTTTCCTTTACGGAAGTATGATGCACGAACAACGGCAATCCTTTGCTTCCTTTTTTCAACTTCCAATGGAAGTTCTGAAGCTGTTGGAATCCAATGAAATTCGGCTTTTCGTCATCATGGTACTTCATGCTATACGCCCATGCTGACAGTGTATTTGTGCCTTTATACACGTGTCCTGTTACCACATTCCGCGCTAAAATAGCGGTTGAGAAATGTGGCGTAGTCCATGGCAATTTGCCTTGCGAAAGACTTTCGTATATCGTTTGCGCTAATTGGTTTTGAAGTTCTTGCGTTTTCATGGTTTTAGTCCTCGATAAGGTTTTGAATTGATTTTAATTGTGTTGTTGTTTGTGGTCTGCCTGATTTACCTTTTTTTATCAATAGTAACTTTGTTACTCCTGATTCAGTATAGTTGATCCTGCCTTTGTCGGTATATTCATAATCAACACCATATTTGAGATATCGGTGTGTTATTTGACTAATACGTCCCTTTGTTAAACCTGTTAAACTGATGATTGTTTTTGCATTAAAAGCCATTGCGTTTGCCCTGATAAGATGAAAAAAGAACCCTACCGATCCTTTCGATAGGGTTTTCAAAAACTACCAACGATATGCAACCGTTGATTTCACTTCTGTCCCAACAACTTCACCTCGTGCAATTTTCAGCTTTTCGATTGCCTTTTTTTCGGCTTTTAGCCGATCAATTTCGGCTTCAATTTCGTTTATTCTTTCGTCCTCGATTGTGTGCGTTGTTGTATGTCTGATAGTCAAACCCTCACATACAACATTGCGTTTGACAATTTCCTCGTTCACCTCGTCCTTAACCAAAGAAAGAAATTCTTCGGCTTTGCGTATCTGCGTGTAAGCAGACAGCATCTTATCGTTATCCATTGCGCAGATTTTTTCTGCTTGTGCCTGTGCAAGTTCTTGAACCTGTACTTTGCTTACCGCATTGATTGTTGCGGTTTCGATTTTGATGAGTGCTTTCATGGCACTACTCCTGTAAAAAAGTTTGGAAGACATCGCAGTAACACCGTGTTACTGCTTCACAAATATAAACAAGTTTATCATAAAAGCAAATAAATAAATAGCAAAAAAATAAATTATTACTGTTAAGAATACCTCAACTTTAGTTAAATAGTGCCATTTGCGCAGTGCTAAAAAAACCGCTTGTATAGCGGTTTGTGCGCGCAATACAAGCGGTTTTTTAGTTGTGTTTTGCTGTTCGGAATCTCCGAACTACTCAATATCAGCAAATGCCATTGTAATTTTTTCTGCTACCACTTGCGGTGTGTGTCGTACATATCGTTGCAAGGTTGCAAGGTTTTTGTGTCCTGACACTCGCATGACTTCGCTCAATGATACGCCCTTTTCAATAGCTATTGTAATAAACGAACTACGTCCCACATGGGTTGTTAGCAATTCAAATAATTGCTTGCTTTCATCATATCGCTCATTGTTGGAAAATCGAACAATGTTGTACGGTCTTACTAACCCTGCCAATTTTCCAATGACTTTTAAGTCCCTATTCATCTGCATATTGCTTGGTAGTGATAATTCACGGCATCGAATAAGTGCTTGCTTCAGTTTTGGGTGTAACGGTATGATTGCGGTTTCTCGTGTTTTAGTTTGCTCAATCCTGATACTGCCATTGACTTGCTCTATCAGCAATAGACGTTGCAAATCACTGTACCTCTGTCCGCTATAACATTGCAACAAAAACCACCACCGCGTTGCTTCTAACCAATCATGACTTGATAAATCTACCTGTTCAATGCGTCCAATATCATCGGCTGTCAGAATCACTTCTTTTTTGGTCTTGTGGTCGTTGGTAAGTTTGAACCATGCCTTTTGATATGCCTTGTTATCGTGCAAGTCATGCTCA
>DHLT01000047.1:0-2791 GCA_002405405.1 Ignavibacteria bacterium UBA4661
CATAGAATCGGCGTTGCCGTTCATCATCGGTAGGTGCAGTAAGTATTGAGTCAATTTGAGAAGGAATTGCAACATAGCGCATTTGACGTATGGCACGTTCTAATGCAATGCCTGTCGGCAATTCAGCAAAATCCGATGCCCATTCGATTTTAATAATACGTTCGCTGATTGCACGAATGTCTTTGTCGTCATATAGACTGTCTGCTCCTTGGCGTAGGGCGGTAAGTCGCACACCAAAGGTGCCTGCGGGCGATTGCGGACCAAGTGGCAATACAACATAATGTTGTGTTGTACCATGAGGAGAGAATTTCCGTGTAACATTTCTTCCAACCACTTTACGGGTCTTAGGATTGATAATCTCGCAGAGTATATCAAGAGAATCATTGTTATTGGTATTATTATACGCTTCAAAAAATGCCAAGACAGGTTCGTTGACAATTTTAGTGATATTATCGTTGAGATAGGGTGTCAGTGCATAGCGATTACCCTTTTGTACAATCGAACTTGCAAGCATAATACTGCTGAGTGAGTAGTCATAATCGTTCATATCAAGAACAGTAAGTACTCTTGAGCGTTTAAGCGAGCGTTGTGCGAGTTCGTCAATGATTTCTGCGGTAATGGTATAGTCTCCGGTCGGTAAGAGCGCAATAGTTTGAGTATTATCGAATTCTCCGGTAGCACCAAGCGTGGCACTGAGCGATTGAGCATTCATTGAACGCTCTTTGGTAATCACCACAGGTGGTCTCCCCGAGGCTGAATCTGTTGCGGTAATTACCAAGGTGTATTGTCCAACATACTGTGTACCTTGATCAGATTGTACCTTACTAAATTGAATAGATTCAAAAGGTACAGTGACAAAAACGTCGATACGTGAGACACGTTTGCCCGCAATACTTGAATCCGATTTGAAAGCAAATGCTTCCAGATAAAAATCAGTCGAACTTGGTGTGTTTTGAGCAACAAGTCTCTGTAAAGTCAATAACGGTAAGCATTGTACCAACACGCAAAGGACACAACTGCTTAGAATACGAGAAAATCTGCGTGTACGGCGCATAGAGTAAAAAAGAATGTAAAATCATGCAACGATTGCGTAGCAAAAAACTCTGCCTGAGGGTAGCATAGAATAAAGCTAAAAAGAAATTACCAAGATTCCGTCAATAGGAATAACTCTTTGGTTTGTGAATCGTTTCTACAAGGTGTATTTTGATGGTTGATTTTCAACCTTAACTCTCACTGTCAGGACTACACCGATGTCCGTTTTACCATTCTATTGTTCTATCTTTATTTTCCCTATCGTTGCAGTACTTGGTATTCTACATGGTGGTTGGTCGACCTATGCTGTGGTGGTGGTTGCTTTTGTTATACTGCCATTACTTGACATGGTAATCGGTAGAGATCATCGTAACCTTACAGAAGAGCAGTATAAAGAACTCGAACAGAAAAAAACCTTTCGCGTGATGACGATGGTCTATGCTCTTTGCGAAATTACTGTAACCCTGTGGGGTGCATGGTATATCGTTCAACCACAGATAACAATGGTAGAGTTTATAGGTATTGTGTTTTCCATAGGGGTCGTGAATGGTGGCTTGGGGATTACGATTGCCAATGAGCGTGTCCACAAGCCAACTCGAATAGAACAGTGGTGCGGCAAGATTTTATTACTTCTGACATGGTACATGCACTTTACGATTGAGCATGTCGCTGGTCATCATGTTCGTGTCGGTACCAAAGAAGACCCCGCAACTGCGCGTTTAGGAGAGTCGCTTTATGCTTTTATCCCACGTACAATTGTTGGTGGCTTTATCAGTGCATGGCACATTTCAGCTTACAAACAACGCCGAAGAAATCGACCCGTGTGGTCGTTAGAGAATCCGATGATACAGTATCAGTGCTTGCCGATAATCTTTGCGGGGCTCTTAGGTTTGCTGTTCGGTACAAAAGCAATGGTATTCTTTCTTGGAGAGAGTGTTATTGCTATTCTTCTGCTCGAGATTGTGAACTATCTTGAGCATTACGGATTAGAGCGTCAAATTCTGTCGGACGGTCGTGTAGAGAATGTCTCTGTGCATCATTCTTGGGAAACACGAGCATTGCTGTCAAACTATGTGTTACTTCGTCTGCAACGCCATGCTGATCATCATGTCCATCCACTGCGGCGATATCAAACCTTACGTGTACATGACGAAAGCCCACAATTACCTGCCGGATATCCTGCCATGATGCTCCTTGCTACGATTCCGCCATTGTGGCGTAAGGTTATGCACAAGCGTATCGATGAATATCGACAACATGTGTTCAGATAATGATTATAGTTACAGTATCATACACCATCAACATCAAATACTCTCATAAAGCTCAAACATATCCAAAGTTATGGGGTACTTAGTTTTGGTGAATTGATTCCCATCGAATAATGTGGTATGTTGAACCTATATTTCAGCACGATACATTAAAACAGACTCTCTGAATTGTAAGATTTCCGGGATAGTTTATTAAAAGAAATATCAATATGTTTTTTGTGTATTCGAATGCCTTGATTGAAGCAGTACTCCTGCCGTAGGAGTATAGTGATGAGTATAGACCATAAATGAACTTAGATTAATAAATTTTTGCTTGCCGCTGTATGAACTTACTGAGACTATATCTCCGCCATGTGATATTTTTTTGTGCTTTACTCTTTGTAGGTATTGCACCTTCGATAGTGTACGGGCAGTACACAATTTCCGGCACTGCTGCACCCAATGCTAAAGTGTATCTAAGTGGTGCAAATACAGCATTCGTACAAGCTGAT
>DHLT01000047.1:2939-3129 GCA_002405405.1 Ignavibacteria bacterium UBA4661
AGGGGGCTGGAAATTATTCTTTTACTAGTGTGGCGAGTGGAAATTACGTGGTTATTCCGGTTGCACTCGGATATTCTTTTTCTCCAAAGGCTATCTCAGTTAGTGTTTCAGGGGCAAATTCTCCCGGCAATAATTTTACTGCTACTCCATTTACCTCGCCAAGTTTGTCGAATGGGCAGCCAGCATTTAA
>DHLT01000053.1:0-139 GCA_002405405.1 Ignavibacteria bacterium UBA4661
AAGGTTTGATTAAGAATCGTGTAGCCTGAATAGGTAATACTCAACGACGCAGGTGAGAATGTATAACTTGGGTGATTACTGAGCGGTTGAAGAGTATATGTACCATTGACGATACCGCTAGTTGAAATAGAATAATTAC
>DHLT01000053.1:318-1009 GCA_002405405.1 Ignavibacteria bacterium UBA4661
ATTGGCAGTCGTAAAAGCAGCACGCTGAACAAAATTGGAACTATTGACCAAGTTCACTGGTATACCAGCTCCAACACCGGAAATAGTACCTACAATACCGGAAAAATTAAAGGTGAAATCGGCTCCCGACACATTACCCGTCACGATGGTAATATACTGGGAGAACGAAGTTGCCAATATATAACCGGACGGTGTCGAGGTGACACGTGTATAGTATACACCGGGAGGAATATTTGTAAAGGAATACCCTGCTGTTGTTGATATAGAAAAAAGCTGTACTCCAGTAATGTAATCATGCAATGTGATTATTGCATTATTGGGAGAGCCACTCAGACCATTTAACGTACCACTAACAGTAAATGTACCGCCGGACTGCACTCCACTGCTTGCCGTAAAATCCTGTCCACCAACCGCACCTCCAGCAACGGGCACTGTCCTTGAGACCGGCGTGAAATTATTACCAAACGCACGTGCTGCGACCGTGTACGTAGCATTGGTTACAAGGAAAGTGTAGCCATTTGCTGAGTTTGCGAGTGCTCCCGAAACGAATGGTACATTCAAAAATGGCTGTGTCACGGGAATAAGTGATGTGGGAAGACCACTTGGAATAAAGTAAAGACCATAACTTGCACTCGTAACACTTACCACATTTCCTGTAACCGCATAAGTATTCACCATCGTAAAATTCACA
>DHLT01000053.1:1150-8001 GCA_002405405.1 Ignavibacteria bacterium UBA4661
TTCACCATCGTAAAATTCACATTAGAAACATTACCATTATTGACGGTTACAGCTTGACGCGGTACGGTTCCGGTATGACCGAAGGGAATCGGCTGTACGACATACGAACCATTAGGGATATTTGGGAATGAATAATTACCCGCTCCATCCGTCGATAGTTGGAGAAAGTTCGAACCGATAATACCTGTTACAGAATTATATGTACTAATCATGATTGGCACATTCGCACTAATTGAACCACTCAAATTACCACTGATACTATAAACCGCTCCGGAACGTGGTGTAGCCGTAAAATTCTGCCCGATAATGGTAGAACCGGTATAATTCACTGCAATAGAAGCAGGTGAAAAAGAATAGCTTGGATGGTTACCTACACTCGTTGGTAATCCATGAGGTTGAATGGTATAATTTCCTAATACAAGACCATTAGTCGAAAGGACATAATTCCCGCTTGCATCTGTCAAAACAATACGCTCGACTTGATTGCTACTATTCAATAACTGCATTGTGAGTCCTGCGCCGACACCACTTACTGTACCCATAATACCTGACGGCTGTACGGTAAATGATAAGCCCGATACATCTGCTCCATTGACAATCGCAACATAAGTTGAGGTTGCAGTATTGACATAATTCGCCCCTTGATTAAGGGTGACAGAATAGACACCATCCGGTATACTTGCAAAACTAAACTGTGCTTCGGTCGTAATCTGTTGGATAAAAGCACCGCTTGCATAGTCATTAAGACTCAGTGTTGCTTGCCCACCTGCCAAACCGGAAATTGTTCCATTAATACTCCGCGTACCTGCTTGATTTCCTGCACTTGCTGTAAATGTAGAAGCATTGACCGCTGCACTTGCAACCACTACTGATTGACGTTGTGGAGTAAAGCTATTACCAGCGGCACGTGGAATAATCGTGTACGTTGCATTGGTAAGGCCGAGAAAGTATGTAGTACTCGCATTATTCCATAAAGTACTACTGAATGGTACGGCCATTCCTTGAGTAAATGCAAAAGACGATGGAGTACTCGCAGGAACAGCATAGACTGCATAAGTTGATGCCGTTACACTTACGACACTGCCCGTTACAGAATATGTATTCACCATCGTAAAATTCACATTACTGACACTTCCTCCAGCAATCGTTACACGCTGACGCGGAATCAGCGCAACATGACCAAAGGTCGAGGGTATAATGTCGTACGTACCATTCGGTAGTGTTGAAAGCGAATAATTACCGACGGCATCAGTTTGCGTAAGAGCAAACCAAGGTCCGGGGAATCCTGTTGTAGTATTTACCGCAGCAATATAGACTGGCACACCCATGGTAATAGATCCCTGCACATTACCATTGACAGCATAAAGAGCACCGCCATTCGCAGTAGCAGTAAAATTCTGTCCTGCAACAGCATTCGTAGTAGAATATGTTACTGAATAGGAGCTTGGAGAAAAAGAATAACTCGGATTATTACTTTGTGGACGCAGTGTATAGCTTGTACCATGTACTAAACCAAAACCGGAGAAACTGAATGTTCCATCAGATTTAACCCATACTTGTTGTATGAATGTACCTCCATTCCACAACTCGATAGGAATGCTCGTTGCTAAACCTGAGACAGTGCCATTGATCGCACCTTCATACACCGTACCGGAAAGCGTTACATTTGCTGTTGATGGCGAAGAAACATTGGCAATAGTTGCAGTAAGTGCTCCAGACAGGTTTGGCGTTACTCGCACAAAAATTGTAGCAGTAGTTGCACCATTTACCGGCACGAGCGTCAGCGAATTTGTGAAACCGGATCCGCTTTGCTGTGAGAGTAATACCTGAGCATTGGGTGCAGTAATAACGAGATTATTTGTTAATCCTGTAGCAGTAACCGTATAGCTTAGCGTTGATGAGCTTGAAAGTTGAAGATTTCCAAAGTTGAGCGCGCTTGGTGAAACAGACAGTGTTGTAGAAACAGTTCCGGTTGATGCAATTGCATAATAAGTGTCTGTTGTCACAGGACCGGACACCGTACTCGTACTGACTGCTTGACCTAAGATACTACTCGCTGACACAAGAGAGTATACACCATTTACAGTTGCAGATGAGCTTACGACATTATTAGAAACTAAAGCAGGTGTTGCACGCCCAAGCTGTACAATGGCTGAACTAATGACTCCGGCAGTTGTTTTTGCACGCCAATATTCCGTCGTACTGAGGTTTGAGATCCCCGAACCTACACTTCCACCCGAGTTACCTGTGTATGCTTCTGCTTCAATATTTGTGTTAGCTGTAGCCGTTGGATCAATCAGTGCAAATGGGTAATAAGTCCCACCACGACCCATGGGAAATGTTAAAGATCCGGTATTTGCTCCGGCATTTAAGACTCTTTGCATAGGTCCATCGATATATGCCACTACCGAACCACCCGTAAGCGATGTCAGCGGGCTAACATTATTCGTAAGAGCAAGGATATTGGTGGTCGAAGTTTGGATGATACCATTATTCAAGGTTAGACCATTATTGACATTGACTGGCGATCCCAAAGGCAGTATTGCTCCAGAACGATTCATGATGATATTACCAATCGTAATGCCAGCTGTTCGCCAAGAACCCGTAATCGTTCCCGAGCCACCGATAGACAAGGTACCACCTCCACTGATTGCTCCCACAGAACCGAAATCGATATTCCCATTAAGATTCCAAACACCTGTACCAACGAAGATTGTTCCAGCATTAGCACCTAAAGTAAATGTTCCTGCAAAGGTACGTGTGGTATTATCGTTGAGGATATTGGAGTTGTTATACAGAACATTACCTACCATCGTTGCCGGCATATTTGCACTAACAAAAGGTGCTACTGACCCCTGAAATTCTAAGATTGAGCCGGCAATATATGCTGGTGTATTACCAGTAATTTGCCCATTACCAAAAACACGGATTGTACCTGTTCCGGTCATATTGATAGTACCATTGTTATTGATAGTCGCACCTGTTGGAATAACAAAAAGACCACCGTTGCCGATGTTGAGACCCGAGCCAGATTGTAGCCCCGTCCATGTACCTGTTGAGGTTGGAGAAAGCGTAAAACCTCCAATGGAAAGTGATCCAGCCTGCACAGTAAATGATTGCAAGGATTTACTGCCATCTAATCCAAGTGTCCCTGATTTATTCACAAGAAGGTTCAGCGTCGAACTCGCTGGAAATTCTATCGCTGTTGTTGTGATATTGCTTGCACCGGAGTATAACAATGTTGATGTTGTGGTGAGATAATTCACTGATCCACCTGAAAGAAGCGGTGTATTCTGTATTTCAAGCGTTGCACCGGTACCGACATTGATTGCCGCCAGCGACCCTATGGTAGCCGTCACAGAAGCAAGCCGCAATACGGCATTATCTTGAATATTGATTGCCGTATTAGCGATGTTGAGAAGATTTGTTCCTGCATTCAGCACCACAACCGTACCCGAACTCACAAAGAAACGCGATCCACCGGCAAAAGCCAGTGTGAGAATGCCATTGATTGTTTTATTCCCATTATTGATCACACCCACAGTTGATCCAATTTGAACATTACCCGGCATGGTAGCCGGAAATTCCGGACCAGTAACATACCACCCCGAACCAGTACTGTACATCAGTTGAGAACCTGTCGCATAAGTTGGAGCATTACCTGCAAAAACAGGATTACTGATTGATTGATAAAAATCAAAGGTTGATCCTGCATTAAACGTCAGACCACCAACATTCGTGAATGTTATACCGCCATTAAGACGCAGTGTGCCAGCATTCACAGTCATAGACCCCGAACCGCCGATGGTTCTATTCGCATCGATCATCAAAATATTTGAGTTATTCATGGTTACTATGGCATTCATCGTTGGAAGGAATTCCATACCTGCTCGTATGAATGTTCCCGGTCCTTGCTCATACACAAGCGCTCCACTCGAAGCATACGTAATACTTCCACTTCCCGACATTGGATAAACACCTGCACCAAGCCCACCCAACACGGCAAATGTACCGCCGCTATTGACGGTAATAGAACCATTATTCGTAAGTGTACCACCCGTTGAGGTTACAGCTAATCGTCCTGTACTGGCTATTGTAAAAGCAGAACCTGCAGAAATAGACGCACTTGTTAAAAGACGCAGAGTTGCATTTAGCGTAACATTCCCCGCTGTTGTCCAAATGGGCGGCTGTAGAAGCTCGGTACTCGTAGCAATGGTGAGTGCATTGGTAGTACGATTGATTTCTAAGATAGCATTGAGCGATGAGGGTAGTTCTACACCGGTTGTTTTTGCTGTACTGCCCGTGTAGCGCAAACGTGCAACGGTACTCTGGAACACGGGTGCGGTACCGGTCAATGCTCCCGAACCCTGTAATTCTAGTATTGATGTATCAGCGATATTCAAAGTGCCGGCATTTGCAATGCTTACACCGTTCGCAACAACGACAGCCCCTGCATTTGACACATGGACAAACCAAGAACCATTACTAAGCGAAGATCCTGTACCAAACGTGAGTGTTGCACCGCTGACCGATATATGCCCACCTCCTGTTGAACTGATTTGCAATGGACCATTTACTGTGCGGCTTGATGGTATCGTTAAACCGACACCAACTCCACCCTGCCCAACAAGAACCGTTGCAGGCATCACAGACGGAAACTCTTGTCGAGCAAGATGATTACCTGCACTTGAATACCATAATGATGCCGTTGTCGCATAGACCGGCGAGTTACCAAGAAACGTTGAAAAAAATCCGCCAGTAGCAATCATTCCAAAGATTGCAGTACCATTGATATTCACAGTGCCATTATTGGTAAATGTGGTACCACCAGTCGGATCAATCCGAGCAGTACCTGCATTAACATTCATCGTTCCAGTAAACGTATGTGAATCAAGAATAACCAAGAGAATATTTCCATTCTTGATAATATTTCCTGCCATCGTCTGCGGAAACTCTTTACCCGAAGTAACAGTCCCTGTTGTTCCATCATATATCAGTTGCGAACCCGATGCATAGGTAATCGTACCGGTACCAGAATTCATTAATGGGTTTACTAATCCCCCAAGTGAGGTAAATGAACCACCACTATTGACAAAAATGCTTCCGTTATTTGTAATAGAGCTACCCGTAGAAGTAACCACAAATGACCCACCACTAGTAACCGAAACCAACATACCCGATTGGATCGTTGCCGACGTGTACATCGTTAGATTGAATGCACCTGTTTGAAGTTCTCCTGCTTGCCAATTAGGCCATACGGTCAATATGACGGATTTATTGAGAGTAACATATCCCGCCCCACTAGTATTGACCTCCATAATAGCATTGAGCGTTGAGGGCAATTCTACGCCTGTTGTTTTAACCGATGTTCCACTATAACTTAGTTTTGATGAGGTACTGAGATAGCTTGGTGCGTTGCCATTCAGTGCCCCCGTATCAACAAATGAAAGTGTACCACCGACGTGCAGAGCACCATTGTTTTGCATGGTTACACTGTTTGCTATTTGCAGTGTTGCCCCCGTTTGTACAAGCATCGTTACACCACTGCCCAGTGTAAATGCACCTTGTGCTGTCGCTGTTGTACCCGACAGAATAATAAACTGATGACCCGATGTAATCATATTCGGTGGATTCACACCCGAACCATCGGGACTGCTATTCCAACTCGATAGTAAGCCGACGGAATTGACGCCGGTATAATAATAAACGGTCGGTATTTGAGCATACCGAACGACTCGATGATTCGAACGGTCAGTAATAAAAATATTGCCGTCGGCATCCCCACCTACGCCACCGGGCCAATACAAACTTGTAGATGATGTACCAGAAGCGTACGTTGTAAAACTTGATTGCCCCAACACACCATTGGCATTGGGTTGATTAACATTAATTGTACTGACACTATTGTACCATACAACACGATTTTGAGATGATCCTGTTGATACCCCTGGATCAACGACATATAATCTATCATTCGCATCAATCCACAAACCTGATGGTGTATAAAATCTATTTGCTTGCGGACCAAAACAACCACAATTGTTTGGATAACCCGACGATGCCGTTGAAAAATCCGGTTGTCCAAATACAATATCTGCATTCGCCCCATCAGCTTTGGTTGCGGCATTATTAAACCGTAGAACTCTACTACCATAAAAATTTGATCCATCCGAAACGTAGAGATTCCCATTAATATCAACAGCAACATCAGTAGGTTCGGAAAGGTAATTTTGTGATAATGTTGAATTAGTTGCACTCGAAAAATCTGTTTGCCCTAGAACACCATCGGCACTTGCTCCATTCGACTTTGTACGCGCATTATCAAATCGTAAAACTCGACTATTAAAACGGTCAGCAACCCATAGTGTTCCGGATGGGTCAACAACCAAACCATTTGGCGTATTCATTGTACTTGCGCTTCTTCCCAACGTATTAGCCCCGCCGAGAATAAAGGTCGACTGCCCTAAAACACCATCAGCTGTAGCACCTGATGAAATTGATGAGGCATTGTCAAATCGCAAGACACGATTGTTGCCAGCATCGGCAACCCACAGCGTTCCTGTCTCGTCTACATGGATTTTGACAGGATTATTCATTTTTGTACCCAACAAACCAAGTGATACAGTCGTAAAATCAGGCTGCCCTATAACTGCTTCTGCACTTGCTCCCATTGCATATCGGTTAGCAGATGTATAACGTAAGACGCGATGATTCGCATAGTCAGCAATAAATATTTTACCGGTGGTTGGATCAACAGCAACATCTGTTGGGGAGTTTAAGTTACTACCACCTGTACCACTTGTACCTGAGTTAAGATCCGTTTGTCCAAAAGCATTAAATGCTGGCTGCCA
>DHLT01000268.1 GCA_002405405.1 Ignavibacteria bacterium UBA4661
AGGTTAGCATCAATACTGCTTCTGTGGAAAATCCATCCATGATACGAGATGCCGTAGAAAAATTTGGCTCTTCGACCATTGTTGCAAGTATCGATTTCAAAAAGAATATTGACGGAAATGAATGAGTTTATACTCGTGGAGGTAGCCAGGAAACTGTATACGAACCTCTCGAATGGGCACAACAGTGCGAAGAAATGGGAGTAGGAGAAATTTTACTGAGTTCGATTGATAGAGATGGAACAAAAAGTGGGCTAGACATTGCGATGACGCAGAAAATAGCTGATAGCGTTGCAATACCGGTTATTACGGCAGGCGGATGTGGCTTAGCGACACATTTTATCGAGGGTTTTTTGACATCAGCGAGTGCTGTTTCTGCGGGTACATTCTTTTCATTTCAGGATCAAAATTTTATGCAAACCCGTGCGCACATACGGAACGCAGGTGTCGCAATTCGAATGCATACTTAAAGAAGAACTATGGTACAAAATTCAGCACTTTACTTGCGATTATTAACACCTGACGATGTCGGTGCACACTATCTCCGATGGATGCATAATCCTGCTATTGTGCAGTACTTGGAAAGTCGGTGGAGTGTGCATACAATCGACAGCATAAAAAAATATGTTGCTGAAACGAATGCTTCTGGGAACAATTTTCTCTTCGGAATGTTTTTACTAGAATCGCATCAACATATTGGTAATATCAAAATTGGAAATGTGAACTGGATTCATCGGTTTGCGGATGTAGGTCTTATGATTGGTGAAGAGACCGCATGGGGTAAAGGATATGGAACAGAAGCAATACGTCTTGTAGCGCAGTATGCTTTTGAAGAAATCAATCTTCATAAGTTGGTCGCAGGTATTTATACTTCAAATGTGGGATCTTATCGTGCTTTTATCAAAGCAGGTTGGCGAGAAGTGGGGCTTCTTGCAAAGCATCGTTTGCTTCATGGAGTCTATGTTGATGAGTGGCTTATGGAATGTATAGCATTGTAGTAGATTTTTCGATATTCCTTTTATTCTTTTTTTTATGAACACACTTGCAATCCTTGGTGGAAAACCTATTATCGACTACCCATTGCCACTCTACCCATCGATTGGTAAAAAAGAGTGCGATGCAGTAATGAGCGTAATTGCCAGCGGCTCTCTATCAGGCTTCTATGGTAGTTGGGGAGATGAATTTTGGGGTGGTACCACAATCAAGCAATTTGAACAACGTTGGTCAGAACGATTTCATATAAAACATACGATTTCTGTCAACTCGAACACATCTGGGTTGATTGCCGCAATGGGAGCAATTGGACTAAGTCCGGGTGATGAAGTTATAGTACCACCAACGACAATGTCAGCAACTGTTATGTCGCCATTGTTTTACGGTGGTATTCCGATTTTTGCAGACATTGAAGATGAAACATTCTGTATCGACCCTAATGAAGTGCGTAAAAAAATTACATCAAAAACCAAAGCTATCATTGCGGTCAATATCTTCGGGCATCCGGCACGGCTCAGTGAACTCCGCCAAATAGCAGATGAACACGGCATATATCTCATTGAGGATAATGCTCAATCTCCATTGGGTATGGAAGCCGGTGCTTATACCGGTACAATTGGGCACATCGGTGTGTTCAGCTTGAATTATCATAAGCATATTCATACCGGTGAGGGGGGGATGTGTACCACCAATGACGATCATCTTGCATTGCGCTTGCAGATGATCCGTAATCATGCGGAGAATATCGTTGAGCCTGTGCACATGTCTGATCTGTCAAATATGATCGGACACAATATGCGTATGACAGAAATGAGTGCGGCAGTAGGATTGGCTCAATTAGAGGATGCTGACATGCACATTGATCGTCGAACTCGCTTGGCAGAGAGTCTTTCGAGCATTGTTGCAGAATTGCCCGGCTTAACACCACCCGCTGTTCGTGAAAACTGTCGTCATATCTACTATGTATGGACAATGAAGTATGATGCCGCAGTTGTTGGAATTCCACGTGATGTGTTCAGTAAGGCACTCAATGCAGAAGGATTCCCGAATTTTACCGGCTATATCCGACCACTCTATATGCTTCCTGTTTTTCAACAGCGTACATCAATTGGGCGCGATGGATTTCCTTTCATATTAGCACCACATATTCGATATGAATGGGGAATGTGTCCTGTAGCAGAGCGATTGTACTCTGAAGAATTCATCTGTTTTGAAACCTGTGCTTATGACATCTCCAGTGAAATTCTGTCAGATTTTGCTCGAGCGATTCACAAAGTATATGAATATCGCCATGAGTTAGCTAGTGCGGTGATCACGGTATCTGATTAAGGTTCTCATGACATCAGTTTTGCTTGTTGTAGAAGATCCAGGCGCAATTACTATGCTTCGTGGCGTGATTGATGTCTTACAAGACACAAGATCGTCAACACAATTACATATTGTTGCTATTGGCTATGCAATATCGTATTGCCAGCAATACTCGACTCCACATACAGCAATTATCGCAGAGGATGGGGACTCTATAGATGAGATTGTTGAGAAAATATGGGCAGAGCATAAGCCAAAAGTATTGGTTGAAGGGACATCGGAAAATATCTCTTCTCCTGCATTTGTCTTTACAAGATACGCCCGCAAGCGACATATTCTTTCTATAGGTTGTATTGATGCATTTGGCAATGCAGAGTATCGTTTTAGAGGCAATAGCAATAACGCTCTTGCCTTTGCACCCGATATTCTTTTTGTTCCCGATCAACCCACCCAAAAAGCATTTTCTGCATTAGGTTTTGCAAGTAAAAGTGTGCATGTTGTTGGACACCCTGTTTTCGATGAGTTACGGGAAAAGCGGCTATTGTATTCTTCGGCATACTGTGCTTCGTTACGACAGGAAATGTTTCCTGATGCACAAGACAAAATGATTATTGTTTTTGTTTCGGAGGTTTCTACAGGGCTTGGAGATAACCAGTTTCGGCATTCTTCTAAATATACATTGCACGGATCGGGCCTGTATAAAGACAGAACTTCTATTGTGATTGAAGAGTTTTTACATGCAATCGAATCACACCGCAATATGCTCTATACCGTATTACGTTTGCATCCCAAAAATACATTCGAAGAATTAGCACATTGTATTCCTAAGTTTAATGGTATAAGCAGTGGCGGTTCTATTCACGACATCCTAGCTTGTGCTGATAGTGTTGTGGGTATGACAACGACAGCACTTCTGGAAGCATCTGCTTTAGGTAAAAAAACACTTTCTATTGTTCCTCGTATAGAAGAACAAACATGGTTGTCGTCGATTGCGGCAGGTATTACGGCATCTGCCTGTACACGTTCAGAAGTTGTAGCAGAATGCAATCAATTGTGTACACAAAGAGGTCAGCAATCACCTGAGTACATTTATTCAGCGTTTGATGCTCTTTACCCTCAGGATGCCATTGCGAATATGATAGAGAAAATACAATTTTATGCTGTGGCAAAGTAAATCTTATAGATGAAAATAGCAATCTACAACCCATATACACTGTGGTCGCCCCATTTTGAGACAGTCCTCGAGATTATTGATCGCCATCTTTCTGCAGGTGATTCTATTACCTATATTACCTGCGAAGGTGAATTGGAGACATGTATTGTTAACCCTTCACATAAACGAGTGTCATGCTTGCGCTGTGTTGATCGAAGAGATCAGGGAGTCAAACTCTTAGATGCACGTATTCCTGTTGTGAGGCTGACGTATAATGCTCATATGCTTGAAAGGCTTCAAACACAATTCACTAGTGAAGAGGAATTACAATCATATTCGATTGATTCAGGTGCATTCGACATTGGATGGGGGGTGCTTTCATCGTTGATAAGCTATACTCAGCTAACTCATCCAAGTTTTCAAAAGCATAAACAAACTATTGCACAACTTATGAGGATGTCGGCATTTGTATATTGGGGAACGCTCAATTTCATTGATGCACATCAACCGGATGCAGTCTATTTTTTCAATGGGCGTTTTGCTGAAGCGCGTGGGGTGTTGCGTGCCTGTCAAAAAAAAGGAGTGGCATGTTTCGCTCATGAGCGTGCCTATGATCGGCTCAATATGTATGAGATTACGAATAACACATTACCACATGATTATCAATATCTTCTGCATGAGGTACGAAAAGCGTGGTATTCCTCGGTACTTCCTGAAGATGAGAAAATTGCCATTGGAAGTTCATTCTTTGAAGAACGTGTAGTTAATAAGGATGCTTGGGCGATTACTAAAGAACAAGCAAAAGGCGCGCTGCCAAAAGAATTTCAAATAGACGACTGTAATGTTGTGATTTTTCAATCTTCCGAAGATGAATTCGCGGCAATTGGCGATGAATGGAAAAATCATGTTTATGATACCCAGTTAGAAGGAATTAAACGAATAAAGAATGATATTCGTGAAAGAAAAGAAAATGGATTGCTCGGCGATAATGTACGGCTCTATGTTCGAATGCATCCACTTTTAAAAACATATCCTTTAGCGGAAGTACAGCCATACTATGATCTTCATGATAAACATTGTAGAATCATACGACCCGATGACCCTGTGCATACTTACACGCTTATGCAATATGCCAATCGCGTTCTTGTGTTCGGTTCGACTGTCGGCATAGAAGCTCCTTATTATGGAGTACCGTCCATTCTTGCAGGTAAAGCACTATATATTGGGCTGGGTTCTACTTATGATGCCTATTCACACGAAGATGTCATGGAGTATTTAACACGAAAAGAACTGCCCGCGCGTGAGAAAATAGGATGTTACATGTTCGGGTTTTATTACAAAACTTTTGGTGTCCCCTATAGGAATTTTCAACCGACAGGTCTTTATAGCGGCACATATAAAGGGCATATTATTGCACAGTCACTGTTGACAAAAAGTGTTACGAAATTTTTAGAACTCCTTGATTGAGGATTGTCGAGATGAATAATATCTTTATTAAGGTAAAAAATATCGATCTTAAAGTTCTAACGCAAGAAGATGTTGTTGAAAGTAATTGGTTCAATTGGTTCAATGATGAAAGCACGACAAAGTTTATGCAACAGCATTACTTTCCAAATTCTGTTGAAAAGCAAAAAGTATTTTGGGAATCGTTACAACAAAACACGAATAAAATACAATTAGGTATTCTACCTCATGGTGCTAGTCAAATCGTTGGTTGTGTGAGTTTAAGTCAAATTGATTGGATCAATAGGAAAGGGGAGTTTTCAATCATTATCGGTGAACAAACATTTCTTAGCAAAGGCATTGCAGCTGAAGCCACGTATTTAATACTTCGTCACGGTTTTCAGTCATTGAATCTCCATAAAGTTTTTTTAGGTGTACATGCAGGGCATGAGAAAGCCATTAAAAGCTATCAAAAATCAGGATTTACTGTTGAAGGAGTCCTAAGAGAGGATATATACAAAGAAGGTAAATTCTACGATACTGTCATTATGAGTATCCTCAATACCGAATTTCAAGAGCATATCTATGATTCTCAATAAAAAAGTTGTTGCGACCATTGAAGCCCGCATGACGAGTTCTCGTCTGCCGGGGAAGGGTATGATGAAAGCTGGTGGTAAACCACTATTGCAAATCTTGATAGAGCGACTTCAACGTTCGGCATATATCGATGAAATTGTCATGGCAACAACAACGAATGCTCAAGATGAGTCGATTGTCGAGCTGTGCGAACAACTTGGTGTATCTGTCTTTCGTGGAAGCGAACATAATGTATTAGCGCGTGTATGCGGTGCGTTAGAGTCTGCTCAAGCAGAAATTGTTGTTGAAATAACAGGCGATTGCCCACTTATTGATCCTGTTTTAGTTGATGCTGTTCTTCTTCAATTTGCTCAGGTTTATCCGCAAAACCGATATGTTACCAATGTAGAGCGGGTACCTATAGGGTTTGATGCTCAGGTCTTTATGGCAGAGGATCTGTATCGCATCAATGCCGACAACCCAGATGATGCGGATAAGGAACATGTTTCGTATAGCTTCTATCGCCCTG
>DHLT01000331.1 GCA_002405405.1 Ignavibacteria bacterium UBA4661
GGAGTGTTGGCTATGTACCACATCATGAAAGTATTGCACATCTTTTTCGTGCTGATGTTTTGTTGTTGATTGTTGACGAAGCAAAAGAATCCGAGCATATTGTTCCCGGTAAAGTGTATGAATATATCGGTACTCACAAACCTGTTCTTGCAATTGGACCAGAGGATAGTGCTATTGCTGAGTTACTCCGTGAACCACAAGCAGGTGCCATTGCTCATCAAGAGAACCTTTATGCGCTCGCCCATATCCTTGAAACATGGTATACTGCATATCGTGAGAAGCGTGCCATGACCCAGCCAAACACACAAGCAATCGCACGATATGAACGTCGTGAATCCGCAAAAATGCTTGCCGAACTGCTGAATGCTGTTTTGTAAATTCGCGTTCTTCGTTATTAGGTGTAGGCGCATTCGTATCCGATACTGAATTGCTGATCTTGTACTCTTTTCTTCTTTTGCAACTTTTTTGAACCTTTTTTGTCTTATATGGCTACAACATCAAGTTCCGGTAAATCTCGTACTATGCAGTCGGCAAAACCAGTTACGGAAGATTTATTGAGTATTGTTCCCGAACGTTTTCGTAGTGCTACATACTGCGCTGTTATGGCATTACTTGTAATTATCTTTTTTCGTGGTGTTCTTTTTAATGCCGGGCATTTTGTCGCATCTGATGTCATTTCGCCGACAAGCTTTATCCCGTATCTTGAACAAGCAAGTAAAAGCGGGGAATTCCCACAATGGCTTCCGTATATTTTTGGCGGAATGCCCGGCTATGCGGCTTTGTTAACAACGGGTGATCGTTGGTGGGACTTTTTCTCCCTTGGTGTGTGGCAAGTTGCCAAGCTGATAGGCGCGTTCTTGGGAAGCGAAGCTATGCGAATTATCACTTTTTACATTGTGTATGGTATCGGCATGTTTGTGTTGGCGCGCACGAAGCAATTCCGCCGTGATATAGCATTTCTTACGAGTATTGGTGCAGTCTTTTCGACCTTTGTGATTACGTGGGTCATGATTGGACATAATACCAAGCCACTGGCACTGATGACTTTCCCGTATATCTTTCTTTGTTTGGAAAAACTGCGCGAACGATTTTCTCTACTCTATACCGCATTTCTGATTATCGCTGTACATGTTCTCATCGAAAGCACACATGTTCAAATGGTGTTTTATGGGATTTGTGCTTTTGGTTTATATGCAGTTGTAGAAATCATTCATGCACTGATCAAAAAAACGGCAATACAAGGTATTCTGCGCGCTATGGCAGTGCTTGCAGTAGCAGGTGGTCTGTCTTTTGCAATGGCGGCAGATCGTTATTTGTCGTTTTTGGAATATACACCGTATTCGACACGTGGAACCGCACCCATCGAAAAAACAGTCGGACAGAAACAAGATGCTACCGGTGGTTTTGACTACGAATATGCTACCAATTGGTCGTTTAGTCCTCAAGAGATGATAACTTTTGTCGTACCGAACTTTTACGGGTTCGGTAAAATGGAATACAAAGGCGAATTGACACAAGGGCGGGCAATTACTGAGATGTTTTATTGGGGGCAAATGCCCTTCACCGATGCGGCAAATTACATGGGGATCATAGTGCTGTGCTTTGCACTCTATGGTGCGTGGCAACGTAGGCGAGATGCTTTTGTACAATTCTTGGTGGTTATATCGGTTTTCTCGTTGATGTTGTCATTTGGCAAGAATTTTTCGGTCTTATATGATCTTTTTGTCTACTATGTGCCAAGTTTCAACAAGTTTCGAGCACCAAGTATCGCACTTGTTTTGATACAATTTGCCATGCCTCTCCTTGCCGGTTTTGGGGTGATGGATTTGGTAACGGCATATCGTGATGAAGCTCGGCGAGCAATCGCTGACAAAACATTTATACGTTATGCGGGTGCTGTTGTTGGTGCGCTCTTACTGCTAGCACTTGCATTTCCTGCATTTGGAAAAGAAAGTTACATGGCGGCAATGAAAGCCAGTGCGAATGGATCGCGTTATCCGGCAGAATTACAAACATGGTTGTATGATACGATGATGAGTGATTGGTATGTAACCGTATCCTTGCTCGCTGTTGCATTGGCTTGTGCGGGAATGTATCTACGCCGTACCATTAGCGAAACGGTGTTTCTCGGTGTGTTGATTGCATTTGTTGTTATCGATATGTGGCGGGTATCGGCACGCCCATTAGAAATCTCGAAGCAATCCGTGAAAGAGTTGTATTTCCGTAAAACAGATACGATTGATTTCCTGCAAAAAGATCAAGAAAAAGAGAAAACACCATTTCGGATTGCGCATTTCGGTAATCTTCCCGCTAATGCACCTGCATATTTTGGTTTACAAACAATTCAGGTGTATCACTCTGCAAAGATGCGTGTGTATCAAGATGTCCTCGATGTTGCTGGTGCGCCCGAAGGACAAGAGGGCAATGGCTCGGCGGTTACGAATCCATTTTTGTGGAATTTGATGAATGTGAAATATATCATTGCAGGGGAATAACTTTGATTGAAACCTGTTTTTCAATCGCAAGTGCAAAAGGAGTATGTTTATGAGAATGTCGACCGTTTGCCACGTGCATGGTTTGTTGACAGTGTTCGTAGTAGCGAACAAATGGCAATACTTAAGCATTTGAAAGCAGGTGATTTTTATCCTCGTTCTGTCGCTTTTGTGGAAGACCAAGAAATTGCGAAACGTTCATTCGTTGCATCAGCAAGCAGTGCAACTGTCAAAGTAGAGGTGTACAAGAATGAAAAAATTACTCTTGCCGCCGAAACGAAAAATGAGCAGTTCTTGGTGTTAAGCGAAGTATACTATCCGGCATGGAAGGCATTTGTCGATGGACAAGAAGTACGTGTGTACAAAACAAATTTCTTTCAGCGTGGTATAGTTGTTCCTGCAGGTAAGCATACCATAGAATTTGTTTTTACAGCACCGAAATTTGCTATCGGGAAAGCAATTAGTTTGGCAACGAATCTGGCAACTTTACTTCTGCTTGTACTCGGTGTTTATGTTGAGCGTAAATACAATACGGAGAAAAAAGTGTCAAAGACAACAACATCTGTGTAATGTGCTTCTTGGTGGTTGTGCCACATCGTACATTTGTTTTTCATTATACACGCCATCAGGTTTATTCTTTAACGCAAGGAACATGTCATGACACTCGATTCAGCTGTTGAATATGTCGAATCATATCGCCAACGTGGAGAGCCGGTGCAGATAACGAATGAATTTCTTGCGAGCATTACGCCTGAGATTGCTGTTGCACTCAAACGCCAATTTGCAGCAACGACATTGATGTACCTACCGGAGTCTGAAGTGAAATTCTTTACGTGGTTGCACCGCTATGCACCACAGGTGTGGTCAGATTTATGGAGTACCGGTGATGATAGTCCTGTTGAATACACAGTAGGATTAGGTTTGCTTGAAGATGTACTCAATACAGAACGTGGATATCCGATCTGCGATATTACAGTCGAGCCATTGTACTACTTCACGATGAAGCATGTTTATGCAGAGGAAGCAAAGCCTCTATACGATGCAATTCTTGCACGTGTTGAACAAAAACTTGAATTATCCCTTCGAGATATTATGTTGTTGGAGATACGCTCCGCCCCGATTGATATTTGGCGCTTGGCATATCTTTATGGTACAACACCCGAGGTGTTCAAAAAAGTAGCAGATGACCTTGTTGCTGATGAGATCTTACGACTAACTCCAACGATAGAAAGTTTGTCACTTCTTATGGAAGATGAATTGCCGCTTGATGACGATGCTATATCTTTTGATGCGCATGGTGCTAATATCAATGATGACATCTTTGAAGAAGATGATGATACCGATACCTATGACCAAGAAGAATTTTTCGACGAAACTGCAAGCACTAACGATAGCAATTCAGACGATAGCAATTCAGACGATAGCAGTTCAGACGA
>DHLT01000317.1:0-873 GCA_002405405.1 Ignavibacteria bacterium UBA4661
CTTACCCTTGTCAATAAGAACCGCAGTTTTGCAAATCCTGCCTTTCAACTCAAAGAACTCCAACCCAATGAGCATGGCGATTGGATCAATGAACGCAATGATGCGTTTGCAGAGTTTATTCCGTTGGGCGATAAAGATGACAAGTCGAATAAGGCTACGTTTTTTGTGCCGATATATTCTAATGGATTAAAAACCCAGCGAGATGCGTGGTCCTATTCATTTGCCCAAGAAAAACTGTCGCTTCGTATAAAATCGATGATTGATTTTTATAATGAACAGGTGAGTCAATATCAAAAAGCTAAAGCGAAAAGTACTCCTATCAATGCAACAGATATAGTATCGTATGATGATACGAAGATAAGTTGGACGCGAGCATTGTTGTGGGACGTAGAAAAGGAACGAAAACATTCTTTTGCTAATGGAACAATAGTTCAAAGTACATATAGACCTTTTCATAAACAGTACTTATATTTTTCGCGCTCATTCAATGAGATGGTTTACCAACTCCCCAAGCTCTTCCCCACACCACAGCACAACAATCTTGTGATTTGTGTCACAGGTGAAGGAAATCTCGGTTTTGGAGGTCTCATCAGTAACTTGATTCCGGATTTGTGTTTTACCAAAAATGGAAACGGTGGCTCCCAATGAATCCCGCTCTACTACTACGAAAAAGTCGAAAAAGAGAACACCACGCTCTTCGATGGTGCACAAGCAGACGGACAAGCGGGTGGGCATACAGAGCAGTATATTCGGCGCGATGGAGTGAGTGATATTATTCTGGAGCGCGCGCGTAAGCAGTATGGGCTTGCCAAGCATGGTGCAGGGAGCATCAGTAAAGAAGACATCTTCTACTATGTGTATGGCTTTTTGCAC
>DHLT01000317.1:1004-6477 GCA_002405405.1 Ignavibacteria bacterium UBA4661
CTTTTTGCACAGCCCTGCCTATCGCACCACCTTTGCCAATGATTTGAAAAAGATGTTACCGCGTTTGCCGTTGGTGGAGGATATCCGCGACTTTTGGGCATTCAGCAAAGCAGGTCGTGCCTTAGCAGAGTTACACTTGCACTACGAAACTGCCCCACCACCGAGCGGAGTCGAGATACATGGCATGGCAAGCGGAAACTTCATGGTGGAGAAAATGCGTTTCCCCAGTAAACATGACAAGCAGACGATTCACTACAACCATGCTATCACGATTACCAATATCCCTGCCGAAGCATACGAGTATGTGGTCAATGGCAAAAGTGCGATTGAGTGGGTCATGGAGCGGTATCAGATTAGCACCCACAAAGAGAGTGGCATTACCAACAACCCGAATGATTGGGCTGTAGAAGTTGGCAATCCACGTTACATTCTTGAGGTTCTGCTTGGTGTGATTGGTATCAGTGTCAAGACCGTCTCTATTGTGCAAGGATTACCCGCTGTTCGCTTTGATAGCACCACAGCCGATGCGTGAGATGCTCACACGAAGAGTGTGTAACATTGTTTGAGTTTCTATCTATCGAGGAAAGAAAATGTGTGTTGTATCAGACAAGGTGAAATTTTGCACATGCGCTCATGCAAAGAGACCCATCAATTACTGGGTCTTGCATCGTTTTACTAAGAAGAAGTATGAGTTGATTATGGGTGATATAGACTTCCCATTTGACCAAGATCCCGCGCAATTTCAGCATAATCAAGCCGTCTTTCTACAACGCTTGCAGGAAGAGGATGCTTTTGATACGCCGATGCACTTCAAAGCAAAAGATATTCTTGAGATCATTCTCAGTGGCAAAGGCATTTCGGGAGGATTTCATTGCTACACATACAGATTCAAAAAAGGCATGTGGATTATCGATGAACAACTGCGACCCTTTGATCTTGAAAATTATTATGATGAAGTACAGCGAGGCACATTTCGGCATATAAGAGCGCGTAAGAGCAAAGGCGTAGAAGCCGAACCGTCCTCTTTGCCCACAAAAAGGGGGGGACAAGCGAATGACGTAAAGACTGACTGACGAAGTAGCACAAAGCAATTCTCAAACCGGAGAGAGAGAACGAACGAAAAAGTCGCTCCCTCAGGAATGACTTAAAACCTTGCTTTGCGTGTCATTTTGCTATCATTTGATTTCAAACGAAATCATGCTTTTGCCTCCTCGACAGGAGTCGAACCTGCGACCAAAAGTTTAGGAAACTTCTGCTCTATCCATGCTGAGCTACGAGGAGATATATGGTTGTGCGCACCATGTCAAGCACGCACAACCGATATTGTCTTGACATCTAAATTTTGAACATCACACCACCCATCAAGCGAAATGCAGATCCACTTCCGATGAGCATATTGACTTGTGCAAACGGTACAATAGGCGAGTCCGCCATGAAGCGCACACCACCGGTGAGATTAACGAGTAAACCCGATGTAACACCTGATCCGATAAGCAAGCCCAAACCGGCGCTTGCGTAGGGCTGGGTTTGCTCTGTACGACTAAAAATAAACATTGCCGCCGCATGAAGCCCCACAGCAAAAGGATCGGAGCCAATAGCATACAAATCTAAGGATGGCGCAATCCCGAACGATGTTGATGCCGAATTAGACATATCCAAGAAAGACTGTGCTCCTAAGAACAAGCGACTACTTGAAATATCATAGCCGATATTCGGGGCAATATAGGTAGCACGCTGACCAATCTGGGCGGACAAGGTCATGGCAGTCATAATCCACAGCACTGTCAAAAGCAGTGTAAGACGCATCGAGGAGCCGATTTTTTTGAACATATATCCTCCGTATAAAGACGGTATGGTGAGTAAAAATGAGTGAGTGTACTGCAACAAAAGTACATGATTCTATGCGGAAACTTTATTGTATTCGCATGTTCGAGTGTCATTGCAAACACCAAAGATTTGCAGAGAATGCTTTAGTGTTTTAAAACCGAACTCACCGGCAACTTGTGCACTGATACTATGCAGATGTTCTTGTTGAAACTCAATAATATGACCGCATTCGACACAAATAAGATGATCATGATTAGGCAAAGTATCTGCTAATTCAAAGTGTGCACTGTCACCTTGAAAGCGGTGTTTCATCAGGATATTGCATCGTGTCAGCAAATCCAATGTTGAGTACACCGTCGCTCGCGATACATTAACACCCTCATGTTTCATTCGGTGATACAAATCATCAGCACTAAAGTGTTCCTTCATGCCCACCAAGCTTTCCAATACCTCAAATCGTTCTTGAGTATTACGATAATTTTTTTCTTTTAAAAATTCTGTAAACCGTGCTTTCAGGTCGTCAATGTCAATAGGATTTTGCTCGCGCATCTGCGCGCGTTGGAGCGAAGCGTTATAGGGCTTTGCAGTAGAGTGAGCGGAATGGGAGCGCAGAGATGATTCAGACAATGAGGACATACCGCGTAGAGAAACAAACAAAAAAGAGTCAAACGAAAAGAAGAATTCTATCGATGCTACCAATATACAAAACAAAGCCCGCTCTTTATCAGAGAAGAGCGGGCTAACACTGTTGTACGGGGCATGATGGGAATTATGCGCCGATTTTACCGATCAGATCAACGATACGATTGGAGTAACCCCACTCATTATCGTACCAACCAACAACTTTTACCATGGTACCCATCGACATGGTAGATTGTGCATCCAGAATGCAGGAATGCGGGTTATGCAGAATATCGGTCGAAACAAGTGGATCTTCCGAGTATTCCAAAATCCCTTTCAGTGCGCCTTCTGATGCGGCTTTCATAGCGGCATTGACTTCTTCTTTCGTTGCGGGTTTTGCAAGAATGGCTGTAAAGTCCGTAACCGAACCATCAGGTACAGGCACACGCACAGCAAAACCGTCTAATTTACCTTTGAGTTCAGGTAATACTTCGCCTACTGCTTTTGCCGCACCGGTTGAAGTCGGGATCATGTTGACCGCCGCCGAACGTGCGCGGCGCAAATCACTATGCGGTAAGTCCAAAATGCGTTGATCGTTCGTATATGCATGAACGGTAGTCATGAATCCTTTTTCAACACCGAATGCATCATGAAGAACTTTGACCATAGGTGCCAAGCAATTCGTCGTGCAAGAAGCATTCGATAAAATTTGCTCTGCGCCTGTGAGTGTATGATCATTCACGCCAAGAACAATCGTTGCATCGAGTTTATCTTTTGCAGGTGCTGATAAGATTGCTTTCTTTGCTCCATTGGCAATGTGTTTATGGAGTTGGTCGCGCGATGTGAAAACACCGGTCGATTCGAGGACGACATCAACACCCTCTTTCCAAGGAAGATTCTCAATAGCTTTTTCTGCAGAGATAGGAATAGTGCGTCCATTGACGACGAGTGCATTGCCCTCGACACTGACAGTGCCATTAAAGCGACCATGCACGGAATCATATTTCAATAGGTGTGCAAGGGTTTTTGCATCAGTCAAATCATTGATGCCAACACACTCGAATTTGTCCGGGTGTGCCGCCGCTACACGAAATGCCAAACGACCAATACGACCAAAACCATTAATTGCAAAACGAACAGCCATATCAAAACTCCAAAAGGAAAAATGTAAGAAACGGGGATGGAAAATGCAGAGAAACGAACTTAGAAAAAAACTGACAGACTTACCACTTTGGTTCTCTGCTATTTTCAAGAAATCCTTTGTGCAGAGAATTTTGTTGAGAATATCGTGTTCTCGAGATTTACTTTATAGTTCCGTGGAACGTGGCATGGTCCAAATAAAGTTTGCACCTTCGCCTAAGGTGCTTTCACACCACACATTGCCATGCATGGCTTCGACCATTTTTTTGACAATAGACAAACCTAAGCCCGTTGAGTGTTCACCGCCGGTAGGTTGCGACGACAACCGTGCAAATTTGCCAAAGAGTTTTTTCATATCGTCTCCACTCAAACCCGGACCTTGATCCTGAATCTCAATCCGAATTGTTATGTCATGAACCTGTAGCCGGACAAAGATACTCTTATCAAAAGGTGAGTATTTGACAGCATTGGAGAGTAGATTCTCAAAGACCTGTGTTGCCGCGCTCGGGTCGCCGATTGCCTGTATATCTCCATCGGCAAATTCGATGACGAGGCGTATGTTTTTGGCTTCAGCACGTGCCATATAATTTGCCACGACAGTCGAGCAAATAGTTTTAATATCAAACGGACGATTGATGATCCGAATGCCGCCACGCTCAATAGCATTGACATCAAGCAGATTGGTAATAAGGTCAAACATGCGCGCCGATGCCGTGAGAATATCCGAAGAAAATTCTTGTATCTCTTCAGGCGAAAGAGTCTTGGACTCCTCATTCAAAATTTTTGAAAGCATTTTGATATTGGAGAGCGGATTCTTGAGGTCATGGGCAACAATTCCCAAAAACTCATTCTTTTCATTGTTCAACTCAACAAGATGACTATTCAGTTGAGCAATCTCTGTTCGCGCACTTTCTGTTTCTGCGAATGCTGTTGCCAAATACGAATATGCGTGGGCATTATCGATCGCAGTGGAAGTGTATGACGCAATAGTCCGAAGCATATCAATTTGGTAGTCAGTGTAAGCATGGGCGCGCTTACTTTGAACGGTTAAGACACCAACGATTTTATTTTTTGCCAGCAAAGGAAAATAAATGATCGAATGAATCTCGCCAAAACTCGGAATAATATTGGGCGCATATTGTTTGCACTCATTACGGACATCGTTCATCACGATTTCTTTTCGACGTTTGAGCGTTGCAACAACAAAGGCATCTTCGGATTGATGATTGGGAGCAGTAACATTGGTTGGAGGACGATATGATAATTTGCCAAACTCAATGAAGTACTGATAGTCCACTTCTTTTTCTTTCTCTCGATACACACCAATACCGATGATGTCGGCATCCATAAGTTCGCCTACACTGCGTGTCACAGAAGTCATGATCGTTTCAAAATCAAGAGTCGATGTGATTTTTTGTCCCATCGCGCTCAGAGTAGAAATATCGCTGTTGATTTTCTTCATGCGCTGATTCATGTCTTGCAGACTGCTGTTCAGGACTTCCATTTCAGCCATAGCGGTTGCCAAACCCGAGTAGGCATTGAGATTGTCCATCGCGACTGCCGCATACGAGGCAATAGTACGCAAAACGCCAACAAGTAACATTGAGTAGGCGTTTTTGTTATATGACTGCACGGTGATTAAGCCAAGTGGGCGATTTTTAACAATGAGTGGTACATACACTTGTGATTGAGCTTTTGTCTCTTCAGCACGGAGGGCAAAAACATATTTATCGTATTCTTCCGCATCGAGATCATTAAACCACACTTCTTTTTGATGCTGGATACAGTATGCCGATAAACTGTCATTCATGGAAAGATGAGCGGATGACAAATATTCAAACTCTCCATTTTCCAGGTAGTACTGAAACTCGATATCGCCTTCCTC
>DHLT01000133.1 GCA_002405405.1 Ignavibacteria bacterium UBA4661
CTCCATTAGGTCCTAAAATACTGGCTATCGTCCCCCGTGGTATGCTGAGTGAAACACTACTCAAGGCGGGTATAGTTTTGTTTTTATACTTCTTCGAGAGATTGTTGAGTTCTATTGCTATAGACATAAACAAATATCATGACGCGTGAGATGGAATTTGATCTAATTTTTTTGCTTCATCCCACAACAAATCCATTTCATCGAGTGACATTTCATCAATCTTTCTGGATTGTGCTAAGGCAGTTTTTTCTACGTAATTAAATCGCCGAGTAAATTTATCGTTAGTTGCCTGAAGAGCTTTTTCGGGTGAGATCCCGAAGAATCGACCTGCATTGACAAGACTGAATAAAATGTCGCCGAATTCAAGACTCGCTTTGTCTGGTTCATGTTCCATCGCTTCAACAAACTCTAAAACTTCTTCTTTGATTTTGTCAAGCATCGGAGCAGTATCTTTCCAATCAAATCCAATGGCAGAAACTTTTTCCTGAATGCGTTGTGCACGTAGTAAAGCGGGTAAGTGCTGTGGTACACCTTCTAATGTTGAAGTACGCCCTTCTTGTTTTTTGAGTTGCTCCCAATTACGTTTGACATCATCAGATGTTTCGATGGTTTTGTCCCCAAAAACATGTGGATGACGATGTACGAGCTTGTTAAAATTTGAACGAATAACATCTTCTATTGAAAATTTATTGTCTTCGTTGGCAATTTCACTATGCATAGCAATGTGAAGGAGTAAATCGCCCAATTCCTTCTTTAATTCAGTAAAATTTTTTTGCTGAATTGCATCGAGTGTTTCGTAGGATTCTTCGATAAGTAAATGCGATAATGACTCATGAGTTTGCTTTCGATCCCATGGACATTCTTTACGGAGAATCCTAACAAGTTCGATATATGCCTGAAATGTTATACCAAGGTTTGGTCCTTGGGGAAGCGTGGGCGGGGAGACTACCTGATTTGACATTACATAACTCTCAAAATCAATGAAAAGAAAAATGTTGACAACTTTTTCAGCCGTTCGAGTCACCGTTTTAAACGAGAAAACACAAAACAAAAAACAGATTTGATTGTGTGATAACAATTTATTTAGCTTGTAGAAAACGGAAGTCTAGAAATTACTACTTGTAAATTGTCATTACAACCCTTATTTTCGTAAGTCTGTCCCAAAAAAAATAAACCCGGGTCTGCTAGTGCTGTAACATTGCAGGCAATACAAAGAACAAATTGTATCACATTTATCGGAAGACAACAGTGACACCGTTCACAAAACAAACAAAATATGCTCAATCAGAGCAAGTAGAGCGCAATTGGGTTGTAGTTGATGCAACAGATCAAACCCTTGGTCGTCTTGCAGCACAAGTTGCAATGATACTGCGAGGTAAAACAAAGCCAAATTTTACTCCAAGTGTTGATTGCGGTGATTTTGTTATTGTCATAAATGCAGACAAAATTAACTTAGCTGCAAAGCGTGCCGATAGCAAAGAATATTACTCAAATACATACTATCCGGGAGGCGCGCGTTTTACTTCATTCAAAAATATGTTGAAAAACAAGCCTGAGTATATTATTGAGCATGCTGTAAAAGGTATGTTGCCCAAAAATATTTTAGGTCGCGAGATTGGTCGCAAGTTGAAAGTATATGCAGGACCAAATCATCCTCATGCGGCTCAGCAGCCAAAAGCTGTTGAATTGCCGTACCAAGAAAAATAACTCACATCATTTAACTCTGACGATTTATGAATACGTACTACGCAACCGGTCGCAGAAAGACCTCTATCGCTAAGGTGTGGCTTCGTCCAGGCTCAGGTAAAGTGAGCGTGAACGATCACACATTGGATGAATATTTCCAATCAAAATTTCAAATTCAGGATATTCTTCGTCCATTAACAATAACCAATAATCTTGGTTCGTTTGATGTAACGGTATCTGCATTGGGTGGTGGCAAATCAGGTCAAGCAGGCGCTATGCGCTTGGGCATTGCTCGTGCACTTGTAACATTTAATGAAGAACTGAAATCTACACTCCGTACGGCAGGTCTTGTTACCCGCGATCCTCGTATGGTTGAACGTAAAAAATATGGTCGCAAAAAAGCGCGTCGCCGTTTTCAGTTTTCAAAACGCTAATATATTTCTTGCAAGCTGTTTCGGTACAGTCTGCAAAATGTTCATTCTTTCTTTTTATTATCATGTACGCAGATTATATGCTGTGTGGCGATAAGTAAGACTGTGCCGATGTTTTCGGCACAGTTTTTTTCTTCGTTGAAGCATTTAAGATGAAGCGTGCAGATGTACAACACATTTTTGGAGTTGTTTATGTCATACGTTACAATCGAGCAGCTGCTCGAGGCTGGTGCACATTTTGGTCACCTTACCCGTCGATGGAATCCGCAAATGCGCCCGTTTATTTATGGAGAACGCAACGGTATTCATGTTATTGATCTCCGTAAAACACAGTTGCTGGTTGATGTTGCTCATGATGCAACCTTGGATATTGCATCGCGGGGAAATCGCTTCTTGTTTGTCGGTACCAAAAAACAGGCAAAAGAAGCAGTACAACGAGAAGCAGCACGTGCAGGTGCATACTATGTAACAGAGCGCTGGTTAGGTGGGATGTTAACAAACTTTCAGACTATTCGTAAAAGTATTCGCCGTCTAGATCAAATTGAAAAGTGGGAGCAAGATGGTACTTTTGAAAAGTTCAATAAGAAAGAGCGTTTAATGCTAAATCGTGAACGCGAAAAATTGATGAGAGTTTTTGGCGGCATTCGCGAAATGACAAGACTACCAGGTGCACTTGTCATATTTGATATCAAAAAAGAGCATCTTGCAATTTTAGAAGCAAAAAAACTTGGTATCCCAATTATTGCTGTTGTAGATACGAATTGTGATCCTCGCACAGTTGAATATCCTATCCCAGCGAATGATGATTCAATGCTGACAATCGAACTTATATCAAAGGTTCTTGCAGATGCTGTTATCGAAGGTCGCGAGATCGCAAAAATGCATAATCTCGATCAGACTTCTGAGACTGAGCAAACTAAGGGTGATGAATCAACAGAACCTAAAAAACGTATGCGTAAACGCGAGGGTACTACCTCTAGCTCGGGCACACGTCGTACTAAAAAATCTGACTCTGAATCAGCTGATTCCGCTGAGTCAACGACCGAAGAAGTTGTTGCTGAGTAAGAGTAAGGTTACGCTTCTTCGTTATTCTTGAATTTTTTTCTTATTTCTATTTTGATATATGATTACAGCAGAACTTGTCAAAGATCTTCGTGACAAAACTGGTGCCGGCATGGCAGATTGTAAAAAGGCACTGACAGAAGCGAATGGCGATATGGAAGCAGCGGTTGAATACTTGCGCAAGCGCGGTGCCGCTTCTGCAGCAAAGCGTGCAGATCGTTCTTCTAACGAGGGCTTGATCGTTGCTACCGCAAATTCAGATGGCACAGTAGCGGCTATTGTAGAAGTAAATTGTGAAACTGACTTCGTTGCTCGCAATGAAGAGTTTGTTGCTTTTGCAAATGCATTGTGTCAAGGTGTTCTTGCAGGTGCGACGGATGAAGCAACATTACTAAATACTGTTATTTCCGGTAAAAAACTTGGTGATACTTATAATGAAATGTTAGCTAAGTTTCAAGAGCGCATTCTAATTACACGAATGAATCGTATCCAAACTTCAGGTTTCGTGGTTGCTTATACTCATGCTGGCAATAAGCTTGGTGTTTTGCTTGAAGTAACCGCTCAACCAAAGTCTGCTGAGTCGATGGTACGCGATATTGCAATGCAGGTTGCTGCAATGAATCCTACATATGTAAATCGTTCGCAAGTAGATCAAGCTACCCTTGACAAAGAAAAAGAAATTTACATGCAACAAGCAATCGAGCAGGGTAAAAAAACAGAAATTGCTGAGCGTGTTGCTCAAGGTCGAGTCGAGAAGTTCTACCAAGAGTTTTGCTTAGTTGAGCAAACATTTGTTAAAGATTCAGGTAAAACAATCACCGATGTCTTGAAAGAAGTTT
>DHLT01000135.1:0-1678 GCA_002405405.1 Ignavibacteria bacterium UBA4661
AATAAGGCAAAAAACTGAGGACAACTGAGCAGCAGTTTCGATTTGTGAGATTGAAAGTATTTAAATATATTGCATACTATAAGTAGCTTTTTATGTGTCGCTGTCATTCTTCAAAACAGCATTCAACATATTTTTTCGGTCGTTGTTTATGTACATAGGGAAATACGAACTCAACAGTATTTACAATGTTGATTGTGTCGAGGGCATGAAGCATCTGCCCGACCAAAGCATTGATTTGGTTGTTACATCTCCTCCGTATGACGATTTGAGAGATTACAATGGCTACACATTCGATTTTAAGCATGTTGCTCAAGAATTATTCAGAGTGATAAAAATTGGTGGCATTGCGGTGTGGGTAGTCGGCGATAAAATCAAAAATGGAGATCGAACGCTCATCAGTTTCAGGCACTGTTTACACTTTCAAGAGCTTGGTTTTAATGTGCATGATGTGATGATTTACAAGAAAAAGAACACACCATTCATGCGGTCAAATGCCTACACGAATTGCTATGAATTTATGTTTGTGTTTGCCAAAGGAAAACCAAAAACATTCAATCCACTCAAAACCAAAACGGCAAGAAGTGGAGCCGAGAAGTTGGTGTACAACAAGAAATCGGATGGGATCAATAAAAAGGTCATGGGTTTGCTCAATGAAGAAAAAACTCTGACAAATATCTGGGAATATGCCGTTGGATTGGGTGGCTCTACGAATGACAAAATCGCATTTCAGCATACAGCAATTTTCCCCGAGAAACTCGCCCAAGATCATATCCTTTCGTGGTCGAATGAGAATGATATTGTCCTCGATCCTATGTGTGGATCGGGTACAACGTGCAAGATGGCGAGAATGAACAAACGAAACTATATCGGTATGGAAATCTCTGCCGAGTATGCGCAATTAGCCACAGAGAGAGTAGGGCTTGTCGAACCTCAACTATTCTGATTGTGCTTCTCCAAATATCGAATGGCTTGTTGAAGCAGTTCAATATTGTCTTTGAATCGTCCTAACCCCGTGTTGCAACTATCGCATAGCCATTCTCGCGCTTTACCTGTGTGATGGTCATGGTCGCGCACCACTTTTGCAGTGATATCTGGTATCGATCCTTTTTGACAGATCGGGCAGACGAAATATAGTTCGGGTTTATTGGCATCAAGTTTTGCTTTTTCTTCCGGTAGTAAATCAATTCCATCAATGGTTGCTCGACAGTCTTTACAACTCGGTCGCGTTGTTTTACGACCTGCCGCATCTGTTTGATTGATGTCGAAATCTTCAAAATCAGTCTTTAAAATATGACAGACATTGCAGATCTTTTTGGGGTGTGGCTTGCCTGTTTTCTTGACATCGACAAACTCAAGATTCGATAGCAGAACAGATAATGTTACCTTCTTACCAAGAAAGAATACCGAAGCATATCCGTTACTTTCTTCAGCAAGGACAATTCCCACCGAGTACGCTACTACCGAGCTTGTAGGGTTCAGAAGAACCACAAAGTCATTGATCTGTATCATTCAAAAGCTCTTGAGGTTTAACATTAAGTGCAATGGCAATCTTTTCAATATTCAGCAGAGTGATATTTTTTTCTGCCCGTTCGATCATGCCGATATAGGTGCGATGAAGATCCGCTTTGAAGGATAAATCTTCTTGCGAAAGATGTTTCTCCTTGCGGATTCTCCGAAC
>DHLT01000135.1:1805-8200 GCA_002405405.1 Ignavibacteria bacterium UBA4661
TCACCAAATTTTATCAGAATTTCTTTTTTCATATCCATACTTGAATGCTTGCCATTTAATGGAGATTGCATGATACACAATTACCCCTAAAACTCTACAATCATGCCCATACCGAAGTATGAGTCCCTTTCATTGTAAAACATACCATGCATACTCTTGCCTTCGTACCAGAAAGTACTCAGGACAATACCTTTGCCATATTTCGTACCAAACTTGACTCCCACCTGTGCCGTATTGATGCCTGTGCTGATATTATTGATCGTTGACAGACGAAAATCATAACCGGCTTTGAGTGTAATGTATTCGCCCAGTAACGAATTATCAGCAATATCGAAACCTGCTTGGGGCAAAAATGTTCCAAACACCGCAGGTATCGTATGAAAAATCATCGTACCACCGCCATAGACGCGCACTGCTTTGTACTGGTATGCCCATATCCAATCGATGAATTCACGGCTATAGACAAAGGTAGAGCGGAAGTCGGCAATGCCATCAACCAAATGTGAGGAAATATGCGATACCCGCAAACGCGTGGAGATAGCACTCTCTTGCGATAATGCTTTTGTCGCGCTGACATTAATACCAAAAAGATAGTCGGCTGTTTCTACGGGAAATTTGAAATTCGGCTCTGCACGAAGTCGTGAGTAGGTGTAAAAATCCCCACCGAAGGTCATTGACCAATCTTGGTATTTCAGGGCAATCAGATCGGTGGAATTTCCAATATCTAAACGAATTTTTTGCGGTGCGGTTTGCGACATCACGCCCATGCGTGCCTCGAATGGATTAGCAAAAAGCGGACGAAATTGTAAACCACCCGGAATCCACGATACTTGCAGCGATGCCGTAGAATCAGCCGCTGAAGACGACAAGATATTGACGAAAAAAACAATAAGACTGAAGAACAATAAACGTGGCATGATACTCATATCCTTTGCATTCCACCTTCTGCTAGTACACAATAGTCAAAGAAAAAACCAATGCACAAAGATAATCATTGTCGGCTTTGTAGATTTGTGTCCGGGCACAAAGTTCCAATATTTGCTTCACAAATTTTCTTACCATGTCAGATCTGATACCTCGACACCATCGTATTCAAATCATTGTTATTCTTACCGCTCTTGCCATGATCTGGGGGAGTTCATTTATCTTGATGAAGCGAGCCTTGATTGTACTGTCGCCTTTGGAAATTGCGGCACTACGTATGATGCTTGCCAGCGTTATTCTTTTACCGCTGACTCTACGAGCATTTCGACGTGTCAATCGTGCGATGTGGGGTTGGATTATTGTACAGGGTCTTCTTGGTGCGGCATTGCCGGCAGTACTTTTTGTTAGTGCGCAACAATACACCCCAAGTGCAATTACCGGTATGTTGAATTCACTTACACCGATTGTTGCGCTTATTGTTGCCGCTCTGGTTTTTGGTGTGCATCCAACGACTCGGCAAGCACAAGGTATTTTCATTGGTTTTGTAGGGGCATTATTGCTGATTGGCGGTGACTTTATCCTGCGAACATTCTTTCATTCGAGTGTGCAAGGTGGTCCATTTCAACTTTCATGGTACTCAGGGTTGATCGTTGTAGCAACAATATGTTATGGCTTGAGTGTAAATCTCAGTCGGCAAAAGTTTATGGGCATTAGTCCAATTGATTTGTCAGTAATTTCCTATATCGTTTTCGGTATCATTGGTGCTTTGTATACGTGGCAGAGTGGGGTTCCGGCGCGGTTGTCGGGGCATCCCGACGGATTTCGTATTGCGGGGTATTTGTTTATACTTGGTGGTATCGGTTCGGGTATTGCATCACTGATGTTCAATCATTTGATTCAAATCTCTAATGTGTTAATTGCATCCTCGGTAACCTATCTCATCCCGATTGTTGCCATTATGTGGGGCATAGCAGATGGCGAAGTTCTTACGCCATCAAATTTGTTGGGGATCGGTATCATTTTAGTTGGTGTTTATCTTGTCAATGTACCAAAGCAATCTCCATCGATATCAGATTCGTCAACTCAATCTTCGTAATCTCTATGGCTCGTGAATCACATACTGCCAAAAAACAACGTGCCTTTATGATCATGGAGCATTTGAGTGCACAATATTCAAATGCGCACATCGCACTAAATTATACCAATGCCCTCGAATTGCTAATTGCCACGATGCTTTCGGCACAATGTACTGATGAGCGTGTGAACATTGTTACTGCCAAGCTTTTTATGAAGTATCGTAGCCCTCAGGATTATTGTGCTGTTGCACATGAAGAATTGGAACGCGATATTTTTTCAACCGGCTTTTATAAGGCGAAAGCTCGTAATATCAAACTGTGTTGTCAAGCATTGATTGATCGTCACCAAGGAGAAGTACCGGGAACATTAGAAGAGCTTACTGCTCTTGCCGGTGTTGGGCGCAAGACTGCTAATGTTGTTTTGGGGCATTGGTTTGATATACCGGGCATGGTAGTCGATACACATGTCACGCGCTTGGTCAATCGTATGGGTTTCTGCAAAGGCGAGGATGCAGTCAAATTGGAATTTGCTCTGATGAAATTGATCCCTCAGGAACAGTGGGTAAGATTTACCCATCTGATGATCCACCATGGTCGAGCAATCTGTACTGCCCGTAAAGCACATTGTGAAGATTGTGTGATACGAGCACTTTGTTTAACCGGCACACAAAAAAGCACCAACAAGTCTCATCCTCAATGATAGAATGTTGCGTACGAAACTTCCTATAAAAGGACAAGGCGAGCTGTCCTTCTCGCCTTGTTCCCTTGTGCCATACAAGGTGGTGCTTGCATTTGTTGGTTGTAACTAACAGGCACATTTTCGCTATAGCACAGCAAGTATTCTTTGAAAGAATTAATAGAAAGATTTACAGAATAGAGTTGCGGAATACAGTACGATAAAACTACACTCATTGGCACACAGAGTCGTTGGCAAACGACAAGAATCCGACACGCTTTTATTGTGCATCGCGTGTGCAATATTTCTCGAAGGGGTAACACACTTTAGGGTAGGTAAGTTCCCTGCATTGTTGTTGCTGTATATACAACAAAAGGCAGTCTTCTAAGAAAGACTGCCTTTTGCATTACACAAAAAAGAGGACGATCTATTTTACAACAATCAGTGACTGTGTAAGAGCCATGCCATCAACTTCTAAACGATAGGTATAAAAACCTTGTGCAATTCCTGCAACATTAATATCCACATAGTTCTCACCGGAAGGATATTCACCTCGCACAGGATTTAACACCTCACGTCCTTGTAAGTCAAACAAACGGAGAGTAACGGTACCACGGCGTGGCAGGTAGAAATTTACTGTAGCAAGATAGTTCGCAGGATTGGGGCTGATTGGTCGCAAAATCGGATTGAGGAAATCCGTTTGCGCTTGGTTCGCACGGTCATAGCTTAAAGTTGTGGTAAAGACACCATTGCCATGTGTACCTACGGCAACAAAGCCATCGCTTTCACGGGCATCGATCATGTGGCATGGTACTTGACCAATCGAACTTGCGCCTTCACGTACCCAGAGCGTCTTGCCGCCTGTGCCATCGTCATCTTGTAGGCGAGTCGTTGAATACACGCCGGTTGTTGTTGCTACAAGAAAAATTTGACCATTAGGCGTATTGACAATGCTTGCCCATCGCACACCGGGACCATTACCTGTGCCATCAAGGTTTTGCTCCAGATTGCCACCGACGGAAACCCAAGAGGTACCGCCATTGCTTGAATAGAACAAACTTCTGATACCATAATTGGAGAAGACAGCAAGCACACGGTTAGCATCGCGACTATCGACAGCAATGCAGTTGATCGAGCCAATATTGGCACCGGATGCATTACGAGGGAAATTCGACCCCGTTACTTCACGGACTACGGGATTGGCTGTATTGGCATTATCGACACGCCATATTCTGCCACCAGTTGTACCAAAGTACACGACATTTGCAGGAGTAGTTGACGAAGCAACGGATAGAATCGTCGCCGTGAAGGGCAAAAATGCTATGCGATTCCAACCGGCTGTCGTTGGTGCATTCGTTTGTGTTGGAATAGATGTGATATCATTATGCCGCCACAATTGATTACCATAAGGCAAGTAAAACACTTTCGTATCATTCGCATCAAGGGCGAAAGGATGAATAAAACGAAAGGTTGCATTCGTTGAAACCGCAGGACGCAGAAATGCCCAACTTTGTAAACTCAAACCGGAAGGATCAAGATTCAAACGATAAATATTGCCTTGTTGTGAGGACATAACATAAAATTGTTTCTGTGCACCAATAGCACAATAAGCACCATCACCACCAAAAGGACGAATAAAATTTCTTGCACCGCTGACAGACATCAGTGTGCCATTGTCTTGCAAGCCACCAACAAGGGTGCGATCATTCGGCGTACTTTTATCAACTGCAATCGTATAAAATTGTGTCGTAAAGTAGCCATTATTCATCGAGTCGTAGATGATACTGTCCCGTGCCGATACATTGTTGGTCCGCCATACACCGCCATCATTGCCGACATACATGACATTGGGATTATTTGCACCAAACTGGAAAATATGATTGTCTGCCCAAGTATCTCGCATCCTCCGATTACCCGGATCAGTCGGTTGTGAATATGTCGTTGCTTGCGACACACTGTTGGGTGTAGTAAAACCATCAGTTGAACGGAATGACCATACACCACCGATCAAAACAGTATTCGGATCATCAGGCTTAACACGTACGGTGATATTGTAACCACCCTGAGAAATGTATGTTAGATCAGAGCGATTAGGCGTGTTCGGCATATTGCTTGATAAATTTGACCATGCACCACCACTACCGGCACCATTTCCTGATTGATACTGGTATCGCCATAAGCTATTTGATTCGGTACTACCCGCATAGCTGACAGTCAGACCTCCATTGGGTGTCGAGCCAAGAATGTACACGATATTAGGGTTACTCGGCGCAAATGTCATAACCATACTCTGTGTGTTCACAGGAAATCCTGTAGGCGTGATATTCGTCCAATTTACGCCATCAGTCGAACGCCAAACGCCCGGATTCCTACCGCCTGTGGAGAGATATGCATATTTGACTCCTTGGGGAGTAATGATGATTTCACTGTATGCCGAATAGCTACTCTGAGGAATAGAATCACCGAGTACGCGTGTCCATGATTCACCACCATTCAATGAGCGAAAAATACAGCCATAAGTTGCCGCATACACTTCGTCTTGTTGGGTGTTGGTCGGATCAACAGCAACTTCATGGACAAAATCCCAAAAGGATTCAAAGACATCAGGACGATTTCCAATTGTGCTGGCTAATGGTCGCCATGTAATACCGCCATCAATAGATTTGAAGATACCGTCTCCATTGATACCGGCGGAATTGCCGATAAATTCTCCGGTGCCGGCATACCAAATATTGCGCTAGCCTTCGCGTGGGTCTTGCACAATGCACGACACACTATGCAGTAACCAGTTAGCCGTTACTTTTCGCCACGATCTTCCTGCATCTACTGTGCGCCATAAGCCACCTGATACGCCGCCGGCAATAATCGTGTTCGAATTATCAATGTCAATTCCTAAAGCACGAGTCCGTCCGCCAACATTGCTTGGACCAAGTTGTGTCCATGTTTGCGACTGTACCGTAGGAAGCTGTTTTGTTGCACGATACACAGAGGTCATCCACTCTTCTTTCGTAGGAATAGAAGAAGAGAATGCGATCTCGCGCTGTTGAATGCCGCGAGGAATTTCGCCGGTGTTCGGATCATGAAGCAAAAGCCATTCATGCTCTCGTCGAGCAGAAAGATCTTCGTCTTCATCAAAGCCTGTACTGAAGCCGGATTGCGGTTCAGGTAAGGGCAATTCGCTGTACAGATTGACAGGTTGAGTTGTATAGGTTGTATAAATACCGATTGCAACGGTACTAAGACCTGCAACGCACAATGTACCAACAACTAATAACCGTAACCGAGAAAAAAAGGAGGGAGGAACAAGATCCATAGACCACAAAAAAAGACGTGAAACAATTGTGTGAAATATTCAAGAGAAAAGGCGACCAAAACAATGCTACTCACGTAATCAAGACGCGAGTAGCATCTGTGCACGCGTGAAAATACAAAATCGAATCATACGAGAATGTTAAGGATGAATCTGAATTGTAAAAATCATGTTGGGAATGTAGCGTACTGTTCCGATAAGGTCGGTTTGGCGTTCGTACCAGCCATTGATACGGAGCATTGAGTGCTCGGAAATCACAACATCGATCAGTACTTCAGGGGCAATACTCGTTAAGCGGAATTCCGGTGTAGCACCGAGAATAATAGGTTGTTGATGTAAATCATAGTATCGAAGACCTAAGCCAAAACGAGAAGGATGGCGATGGGTAACAATGAGGGCGCGAATGAAA
>DHLT01000211.1:0-163 GCA_002405405.1 Ignavibacteria bacterium UBA4661
GAGGTAGCATCCTCAAGGACAATTAAATCCCAGTATCTGTTCATTTCACAAAATTTTAAGTGCCCGCAAAGTATAGTAGACAGAGTAACATTCTGGGCTGTTAAATTCGAAGATGTGCGATGCGGGCAGCTGGCAACAAAATGCCTCTGCAATAGCGCGGTGA
>DHLT01000211.1:389-1931 GCA_002405405.1 Ignavibacteria bacterium UBA4661
GGAAAGGCACAACTGCAGAAACACCAACGTTGTGCGTCAACCTATTTGACAGCGTAGCTCTTCAATCGAACGGATAGACGAGAAAGATTTCTTGATAACTTTTTAAGGGACAGAATAAAATTCAAAGTGATAATTTAATATCTTTGAAACACTGTCAAGACGATTATTTTAATGACTGAATACGTAAAACATATAAACGAAACACTACAACCAAAAATAACTCAAAAAGAGGTTGTTTTGGACTTGTTTGCGGGCTGTGGCGGACTTTCATTAGGTTTTGAGGCAGCGGGTTACAAAACCATCGGCTATGAGATGGACAATGCTGCTACCGACACTTACAACAAAAACTTAATTGGCGACTGTTACGCTGTAAAACTTGACCTTGACTTTGACTATCCACAAGCAGACATTGTGATTGGTGGGCCACCTTGCCAACCATTCAGTGTTGGTGGACACCAAAAAGGAATGGAGGATGCCCGTGACGGTTTCCCGATTTTCATTGACGCAGTGAAGAAATTGCAACCGAAAGTTTTCATGTTCGAGAATGTTCGGGGACTTCTTTACAGTAACAAGTGGTATTTTGAATTGGTATTAACCGAGCTAAGAAAACTTGGCTACATCATTGATTATAAGTTACTCAATGCTGTAAATTTTGGCATTCCACAGAATAGAGAGCGACTTTTCGTTTTCGGACACCGAGCAAAATTTTCATTTCCCAAACAACACAATAAAAAAGTAACAGTTGGTGAAGCAATTGGCGACACAATGTTTACAGCACCAGAAGGCAGTAGGTTTTTAACTGAATCAATGGACAGATATGTTGCCAACTACGAGAAAGCATCATATTGTATCAATCCAAGAGATTTGTATTTTGACAAACCTGCACGAACATTGACTTGCCGAAACCTTGCAGGAGCGACAGGTGATATGCAAAGAGTTAAATTAAAGGACGGTAAACGCAGACGACTGTTTCACAGCGAAGCAGCACGACTACAAAGTTTTCCTGATTGGTTTGATTTCATTGGAAATGAAACACAAAGATTTAATCAGATTGGCAATGCTGTTCCGCCAATGTTAGCATATCAGTTAGCACTTGCACTCAAAGAGTGTTACCAAATGGACGAACTCTACACCGCAGAAGAAATTATTGAAAACAATTATCAACCCGGACAAGTGCTTTCACTTTTTTAAATGATGAAGAACTACATAACTAAGAGCAACAAATCAAAAGCAGTTCAGAAAATAATCAACGAAGCACTCGAAATTTTAGAGAGTGTTGGCATTCCGTTTAACAACAAATCTGAGAGAGCATTAGAGAAAATGGCTTTGAGTTTTTTAGTTGTTGCAGGAGTTGTAAAAGATTGGCAAAAAGCGAAAAGTTCAGAGGATAATGTTCATCTGAAAACAAGAGAGATAATTCAAATCATCAACAAAAACTTTGAGGAGAATATTTCATCGGGTTCCTATGACGACATTAGACGAAAAGATTTAAAACTGTTGGTGCTTGCCGACCTTGTTGTAAATAGTGGCGTAAACAAAGGT
>DHLT01000211.1:2093-2912 GCA_002405405.1 Ignavibacteria bacterium UBA4661
GTGGCGTAAACAAAGGTTCTGCAACTAACGACCCTACAAGAGGTTATGCATTGCATCCTGATTTCAAAAAGCTAATTGTTTCATATAAAACAAGCGATTGGGAAAAGAACCTTAAATCGTTCAACAAAAATCGTCCGATATTATCTGAAGTTCCTGCACGAAAAAGAAACCTTGATAAAATCCCAGTAAAACTTCCAAGCGGCAAGTCGCTTAAACTTTCGCTCGGAGAACACAATGTTTTTCAGAAAGAAATCATTGAGGAGTTTCTACCGCGTTTCGGCAGCGACTGCGGAGTGCTTTACATAGGCGACACCTCAAATAAAATCGTACACATTGAAGAATCTGTACTTAAAAAACTAAATTTCTTTGAGCTATCACACGATGAACTTCCTGACATCATTGCATTCAGCAAGAAAAATAATTGGCTTTACCTGATTGAAGCCGTTCACAGTTCGGGACCAATGAGCGAAACGAGAGTATTAGAATTGAAAAAGATGCTGAAAAAATGTGAAGCAGAATTGATTTTCGTTACAGGTTTTCTGACAAGGACAGAGTTTAGAAAATGGATGCTTGACATAGCTTGGGAAACAGAAGTTTGGATTGCAGATAATCCTGACCATTTAGTTCATTTCAACGGACATAAATTTTTAGGAGCATACTGACAGACACAGAAAAGAAGGGCGAACGCACAACAGCAGTTTGGCGAAATGCGGGGTGAAGTGGTTAATTTGAAGTGTAGTTCTTCTTCCATACATTCGTGTTAGCTTGACAGTTCGGTGCTTCTAAGTCCCGCACAACGCCAAGCCGCAAACCGTTAGC
>DHLT01000283.1:0-1676 GCA_002405405.1 Ignavibacteria bacterium UBA4661
GCACGAACGATTCAAGCAATTGATGAAGGTGCCAAAGCCCGTGTTCATATTGTTATTCCTGAAAAACAACTCTTTGATAAAGATCAAAAACCTGCTACAGCGTCGGGTGTTCTCAATCTAAAATCCGGCAGACGAGTCAGTAAATCGAATGTTGAGGGTATTCAACACTTGATTGCCAGCAGTGTTGAGGGTATGCAAGTAGATGCCGTAACGGTTATTGACCAACGCGGACAATTGCTTTCTGCCGCTCCACGCGACAATTCCTCTATGGCGGGCATGAGCGCAACGCAGTACGAACTCAAACAAAAAGTCGATGAGTATTTGAGTAGCAAAGCCCAGTCGATGCTTGCCCAAATTCTCGGACCCGATAATGCAACCGTGCGTGTGGATGCCGAATTGGACTTTACGCAACGCACAAAAGAAATTCAAGATTATGATCCTGAGCGACAAGTCGTGTTGAGCGAAGAGTCGAACAAAGAATCAGCGCGTTCCTCCGACTCATTGAACTATCCTACCGTTGCTTCAACCCAAGAGCGAGGACGAACGATTACAAATTATGCCATTACCAAAAGCATCGAAAAAATTACGAATGGTGCGGGTGCGATCAAACGTTTGTCGATTGCCGCAACGATCAATGGTACGTACAAAGTTGTTGATAACAATGGCGACCCGAAGTATGAATATGCGCCGCGCTCCGAACAAGAAATGGAGCAAATCCGCCAACTGGTGCGCAACACAGTCGGTTATGACCCATCGCGTAATGACCAAGTAACCGTGGTGAATATCCCGTTTGATACATCGACTCAGCAAGAAATTCCCAAAAAACTGTTTGGCGTTTTGCCTATGACCCTCAATGAGTTTATCGAGCGTGTTCTGTTGATTATCGGTATGGTCATTTCGATTTTCTTCTTGCGCAAAGTCATTGCTTCGCCGCAAGTACGCAGACGCATCGAAACCGTCTTTGCACCGAGCGATCTCGACAAACAGCGTATCGAATTAGCAAAATCCGCCGCCGAGCGTCAGCAATTGCTGTTGCAGGGTTTGTCGGAAGAAACGGGTTTGCTCTCGCTCCCCGAGGGCGAAAGTTTGGACGACATCGCCGAGCGCGCGAAAAGCCGTTTGGATATCAAAGGCGAATCGGAATCGACCGAAGAGCAATTGCTCAAGCAAGAAATGAAACGGCGTGTACAATCGTATTTCAACGATCGACCGGAAGAAGCATCGATGCTACTCAAGCTTGTCTTGAAACAGCAAAACAATCCGGAAATTACACGGCGTGGCGGGCGGCGATAGGATATTATCTGTCCATAGATGATAGACTGCAGGCACACCATTTCTTCGACAATATCAAGGGATTGATCCAACGGATTGGACACATTGAGTATGGATTAATCATCAACACGGACGTTATCTTCAAGCCGCTTTTTGCTATGCAGAGAGCGGCTTGTGATTCTAAAGGAAGAAGCTCTGAGGCAGTAGATGTTTGTGCCGAAGAGTCTGTGACGGGAATCTTTTCTGTGGCATTGCCCCAAAAAAACGCCGTATATTTGTCGCTCACAAAGACATAGCGTGTGTCCTTTTTGATATCCTCGATATGTGGTGCTCGTGTATCGCTTATGCAAATGAGGTTTTGCATCCATAGCTCAACTGGATAGAGCAACAGATTCCGGTTCTGT
>DHLT01000283.1:1815-2591 GCA_002405405.1 Ignavibacteria bacterium UBA4661
TAGAGCAACAGATTCCGGTTCTGTAGGTTTGGGGTTCGAATCCCTATGGGTGCGCAAGAGTATCGATGTACACAAGCCCAAGAAAACATATAGTCTTCTTGGGCTTTGTTGTATGGTACAGGTGTCCAACTCTCTTTTCTTCCTGCGTCCGTATGGCGAAATTCTCCGATCATCTCCTGACCATGCTCCTTGTGGGGATGGGGCACATGAGTGGTATGCTGTCGCGTACCCGTCGGCAGAGCATGGGGCGGATCATAGGCACGCTGCTCCGCAAACTGAGTGCAAAGCGTGCACAGATTACCCTCGAGCAAATTGCTATGGCACTGCCGGAACTCTCTGCCGAACGCCATCGTGAGATTTGTATTGCCGCCTATCATAATTTGGGGATTGTTCTCTGCGAATTAGTTGCCTTTCCGCATATTTCGCATGATGAAATGCGCGATATGACACGCTTTGAGAATCGAGAGATCATTGATCAATCGTATACCCAAGGTCGTCCCGTTATCATCGTTTCGGCGCATTATGGCAATTGGGAAGTCATGGCAGCATCCTATCCACTACATTTTGCACAACCCGGTTTGATGGTTGTCTTTCCGCAGTATAATCGTACCGCCGATGAGATTCTCAACAGCTACCGCGCACAAACAGGGAATGATCTCATTCAAATGAGCGGTGCCGCACGGGCAATGGTTCAGCGGTTACGCCAAGGGGGAACAATTGCTATGCTTGCCGACCAAAATGCTCTACCCGAACATGGCATCGTCATGGATTTTATG
>DHLT01000283.1:2663-7154 GCA_002405405.1 Ignavibacteria bacterium UBA4661
TATCGTCATGGATTTTATGGGTAAACCTGCCTCCGTATATGAAGCCCCCGCCTCGCTGGCTCTGCGCTACAATGCCACTTTTGTAACGGGATTCTGCGAACGCGAAGCCGATGGGCGGTATGTGTTGGTATGGCAGGAAATCAACCACAGTGATCTGACATTTTCACCCGAAGGTATTCGTGAATTAACGCGCCGCCATGTCGCCAAACTTGAAGACCAACTCCGCAAAAAACCCGAATTATGGGCATGGCAACACCGCCGCTGGAAGGTGTGAAGAGTACTTCGGACAGACACTAAAGTTATTGTAGTCGAAACATTCCCTTGCATGGTTTGGTGATATATTTGTATGTAATCGTGTGGTACTCGATAGGGTTTCGTAGAATGTTTATGTTGTGTTGATGCTCCTTGTATGAAGCAAATACTCTCTATGCCGATGAGTATAACTCATAATGCCGATAATACGCTTCAAGAAGCTCCGCCACGTATTTCCGTGGTGGTGATTGAAGATGATGATGCTATGCGCTCGGCAATAGTGGATTATGTTCGACCAAGTCTTGCGCGACCGAATAGCCAATTTGACTGTGTGGGTGCGTACAAATCTGCCGAAGAAGCCATCGCCGCCTTTCCTTCTACAGGCGTTGATATTGTCCTCATGGATATTCGTTTGGGTAGAATGTCGGGGATAGAGTGCGTACACTACCTGACGAAGCATTATCCCAAGACATCTGTTCTGATGGTAACGGGCGAAGGTAATCGGCAGGTGATTGTTGAAGCATGTATAGCAGGGGCAAAGGGATATATCAACAAAACAAAAATATACGATGAACTTATTCCTGCTATGCTTCTGCTCATGCAGGGTGAGTCCTACATGTCGCCACAGATAACGCGAGAAGTCATGGAACAACTGCGAGAAACACATACTCACACCGCAGAGAACAAGCAATCGGGACAACAGCATCAGGAAGAGCAGAATCCGGTGATCGAAGAGAATCATCTGCTCTCGCCCCGCGAAGAAGAAATTTTGCAGATTGCCCAACAGAGTAAGACCTATGATGAAATTGCCTCAACGCTAAATATTAGTGTAGAAACTGTTCGTACACATCTGCGCAACATCTATAAGAAATTGGGTGTGCGTAGTCTTCGTATGGCTCTCTCGAAATTTTTTAAGGTATGACCATAGCATTGAGGCAAAACCGCACACAACGCTCCTCCTACTTTCGTACTACTTTTTTACCGCTCCTACTACTTTCGTACTACTTTTGCAATGTTGAGTAATCGCATACGCAATGAGGAGAAATACCCGTATCTCTTGCATTAACAACACTTTGGGGGAAGTATGGGTACATTTCTCCTCCTCGTTTATGCCACGACCTGACAAATTGACATACTACTTTCGTACTACTTTTTACTACTATTTTACTACTTTTTGTAGGGGATATCAGTGCTATATTGCATTCTCTCTTCAAGACTACTAAGTAGTCAGTAGTGAGTGTAGCAGTGAAGTATTCATCCCAAGATGGTACAATACAAAGAAAGTATTGTCTATGAAAACATCGCGTCATCACAATGTTGATAATGCAATAAAAAAAAACGCACAGAAAAACTTTCGCCCCTCCATGCGTCGTACAATAAGAACCCCAACCTTGAAAACTCTGAGGATCATACTGCGCAAAGATACTGCACAAGTCAATAATGTTGATGTGTAGTGTGGGTGAAAGTGGATCTACAATCCCCTTTTCACATTTTTTACGGAGTCATTATGACGATAAACAACAATATGCAGTGCTTTGCCCATAAGCACAATGTTCAGCCAGTGGTGCAAGCAAAGTACCAGTCTTTCGCACGGTATGTCCTGCTTGCCCTATGTTGCATAGTGTTTTATCCTTTGACATCGATAACAACAAGCGCACAAATTTGGCTATCAGGAGAACGGTACCCCTGTCCGAACACAGCCTATGTTTATGCTATCATACCACCTTCAAGCTGGACAGTTATCAATTGGCAAGTTATTGGTGCTGTAGCATCAGTTGTATATGTTCCTGGCTCTCCTTCTGCATTGATAAGTTTCAGTGATAATGGAGGGTTCCCATGTACAGTTATTGCACTTATGCAAAATGACACAAGTGGTGCTCAGACGACTACATCTAAGGGGATATTCATTCAAACAAATAATTATTCGGTATCAATTGGGAATGGTCCTTCATTTATTCCGTGTGGAACAACCCCAGACTTAATGTATATAGGCACTCCGAGTAGGTTTGATGAGCATGTTGATATCGTACAATATAGTTGGGTAATACCTACAGGATGGACTGCTGATCGTTTAGATAATCGATATCTCAGGGTTAAGCCAAATGAGACAGGTACTGGCAATATAGTATTAACCACTCGCGACAAATGTGGTAACATAAAATCAAGTTCCTTTCCGATTACTCGTATCCCCACACTCCAACCTATCGCAGGGCAAGATTGCCAATGTATCAATGTAGACCGCCCATACTCTGTACCTGATGTTGCTGTTGCCGGTACAGCTTATAATTGGACGGTAACGGGCGGGCTACAAATTGTTTCAGGACAAGGAACAACCAATGTAATGGTGCGTAACAATGGCGGTGGCGGAACACTCAGCGTGATTGCTCAAACACCATGCGGTAATACCAATCAAGTCTCTAAATCTATTCAAAGCGTCAGCACCGTCCCTGCTTTTCGACCTGTTACCAATGAAGAGCGTCCATGGTCAAACTTTACACGCATGGGCAGGATTCGTGTTGTCAATCCTGAACCCTGTGCTGTGTACTATTTTATACCTGAAACGCCCGGTATTATTTTTGGTGGTGGTACCGTAAGCAATCCTGCGGGTACAGGAGACTTTATCCATGTAGAAGTCGATACGTATGGTCGGAAGTATTCATACTATGGGGTCAATGACTGTGGCGCAGGGGCAACCTATACCAATCCTCAAGTACCACTGAATCCATCATGTGCGGGTGATGATGGCAATCCTCTTGCATTGCGTGCGGGACAACAAATTACAGCCGAACCAAATCCATTCCAAGATAACACGACACTGTCATACGACTTAAGCGGAGCTTCTGTTGTAACGCTCGATATTGTGAATAATCTCAATCAGGTTGTTCGCTCTATCTATCAAAACGAACGACAAAAACAAGGAAAACAATCGGTCGTTGTTTCAGCTCGTGGCTTGCAAACAGGTTCTTATACGGTTCGTTTAGTTGCGACGAATCAAAAAGGTGAAACAATTCGTGCAAGTACGATTATTCAAATAGTACGGTAAACAGACATGCTCGGTTATGGTGCAAGAGAGAGTTTTTTATGCAATACTCTCTCTTGCATCCGCCGAGATACAATTCATGTTTTTAGAAGTTCATGATTTCAGAGGTGCATTATGGGGGTATCGAATATGAAACAATGGAATACAAGACAACAGTGTTGCTGGGTAGGATACCGCACACTACTCGTCTGCCTTATACTCGTCATCGCGGGGGTATGTATGCTTCCGGCATGGGTGCAAGCGCGAGGATATGGTAGTGCCGATACAACGCTTCTCCAAAGTGATACAACTATGCAGGAGCAAGCAGACAGTACAGCAATACGCGATCACAGCAATGACTCCGATAGCACTATTGTACAACAAGGGCGTACAGGATTATGGGGCATGCAGTTTGGAATGTCCTTTGCGATTTTAGGAAATGGATTTTCAATTAGGGATATTTTTCGAGGGTTGAATACGGCTTTTAGTGGCAAATACTGGGCATCGGAGTCCTCTGCATGGCTCGCAGGGTGTAGTATCAATTATACAAATGATTTTTCACGCTTTCATAGCTATGAGATATTGGCTGGCTATGAGTACCATACAACATCATGGGATAATGTATCGCCCTATATCGGAGCAAATGCTACAGTAGGAATAAGAACTGTTAAAACACCTATTTATAACAATCAGACTCAAGGACAAGACTTGCTCACATCAGTGAATTCTTACACAGCGTCTGCAACTCTGCGCGTAGGATTTGAATGGTTCATTCTACCCTATCTTTCTCTCAGTGGCGAACAGCAAATTGCCGTGCGCTATGATATTCAGGGTCCACTCGAAACGAACATATTCGCTCGACATCCAGCACAACGACCACCCAGTGTAGCTTACATTACAACGCCGGCAACCTTTCTTCAGTTGAGTGTGTACTTCTGAGTTTTCAAGGGTCATTCGATCAAGTATTTGCGCTCTAACGCTCTTTTTTTCGACAACATTTTTCACTCGATATCTATGTTTTCAGTTATGTCTTCAATTTGTATTACCAGTATTGTAAGAGTGATGCACCCAAGTATTTTCAAGAGGATTATCAGGATGCTTTGTATGCTATGGAGTATCATCATTATTGCTTGTACTCCACCCGTCTTGGCATATGGTACTGATACTCTATCGAAAAAAGCTGATACAACGCAGAAGAAATCATCACCGGTAGAAAAACG
>DHLT01000283.1:7299-7506 GCA_002405405.1 Ignavibacteria bacterium UBA4661
CATCAACGGTAGAAGAACGCTCCATAACACCGCCCACAGGTACGATTGGGTTTGGTTTTGATGCAAACAATATCTTACAGCTCAATTTTCTCTCTTTGGCGTATTGTATCAATTCACGGTACTGGGCTGGTGCAAACTCTGTGCTGACCGGAGAGATAAATGCCTATCGAAATCAAGGTACTCTTATCGAGCAATCCACAGGCAATC
>DHLT01000025.1:0-13517 GCA_002405405.1 Ignavibacteria bacterium UBA4661
GACACATCATTATAGCAATCGATATCAATACCACTCAAACGCGGGAATTCTTTGACTTTGATGACCACATATACACCGAGTTGTGTTTGGCGCGATACGATGATATCCACATCTGCAAATTGCTTTCTACGCCACAATGTTTTGACGGCATCTTGGGTCCGCGAAGGAGAAAAATCGTCGCCCAATTCCAAGCCTGAAATTGCGATAATACTCTGCTGATCGGCAATAGTATTCCCCTCCACCGAGATACCCATAATTTTCGGATATGTTGGCTTGCGTGGTGCTGCACCGCCACCTTGTGCCATAAGCATGCTGCCCGCACAGAGCATAGCTATCATGCTCACAAGCATAAAAACACGCAGCATTATACTTGCACGAGCGACAAAGAAACCCGGAACAACTACTTGAAATACTTTATACATCGTATGCTTTAGAGAACAAATCACAACAACAAGAACAATATTGAAACAACACCAATACTCACATTTCAGGACAGCTCATGTAATATGATACACACTTTATGAACGCAAAGCGGAAAGAATTTTCTTCAATCTTGTCTGATCGCCAAATTTTGACTCTTCCGGAGTTGTTTCCTTACACTCGGCAATTTGTGCCGAAGTTTGACCGAAACGTCGCTCGCGCTTACTATACACCGCCAGAGCTTCATACAATTCTGCCCTACGAAAATTTGGGAAAAGCGTTTCTGTTACATACAATTCAGAATATGCAATTTCCCACAGCAAAAAATTGCTGACACGCAGTTCACCGCTAGTTCTGATGAGTAAATCGGGATCAGGTGTTCCTGCCGTAGAAAGATACTGTGCTATTGACTCTTCCGTGATATCTTCCGGCGAAAGTTTTCTACGACGAACATCCAGTGCCATCATCTGCATAGCACGAGTGAGATCCCATCTGCCGCTGTAACTGAGCGCGAGTGTCAGGGTCAAACCCGTATTATCTTTCATTCGCTCGATACACTCATATAATTCTTTTTGTACAGGCTTTGGTAAAGCATTGAGCTTGCCTATAGCACGGAGTCGAACATTGTTTCGATGTAACTCTTCAAATTCTGCTCGCAGATAATGCAGAAGCAAATCCATAAGAATACCAACTTCTGTTGCAGGTCTGCGCCAATTCTCCGTTGAAAACGCATACAATGTCAAATACTCGATCCCAATTGTCGAAGCTGCTTCAACCAAATCACGCACACTGTTGATACCCTCTTTGTGCCCTGCTGCACGAGGTAGCGAATGAGCTTGCGCCCACCGACCATTACCATCCATAATAATGGCAACATGGCGCGGAATATTGCCAATTGCCATTAACTCTGTCTGTTGTCGTTTATCATCTGCTGTTTGTCGTTCGATCCACTTCACGTTGCTACTCATTGAGAAAAGTTATGGTGAAATTATGTGTCGAGAAATATGACTGCATTTTATTTTCTGCAGAACACACAAATCTATGTCTTACAATGCTCTATGGCATCTTAAATTATGTAAAAAAACAAGCCACAAAAATACTGTATCCGCAAAGATTGAACAACTCCACATAAAATGAATTGTTTTTCATTTCAGTAAGTTTTATCTTCCTATGCTGTTTTAGAAATTTTCGGCAACATGTTACCGCATATATTGCATTTTTTTAATCTTCTTTTTTGTGAGTTGGGGTATGGCAGATATTTTTCAAAAGTGTATCGATTTTACGCGCGCCGATGATGCAAAAGCCAAGGGTGTATATCCTTATTTTCGTGCTGTACAAGAGAACGAAGGTCCGGTAGTCCTTATGGAAGGGCGCAAAGTCATCATGGCGGGATCAAACAATTACTTAGGTCTGACAGCACATCCTAAAGTAAAAGAAGCCGCCATCAAAGCCATTGAGAAATATGGTACAAGCTGCTCCGGCTCGCGCTATCTGACCGGCACTATTGATTTGCACATTGAACTTGAACATCGCTTGGCAAAGTATCTTGGCTATGAAGCTGTTCTGCTTTTCAGCACGGGCTATCAAACAGCGTTGGGAACGATTTCCGCTCTTGTACAAAAGGGTGATTATGTTATGTCTGACAAAGAAAATCATGCCTTTAGATTCAATGGCGCAATGCTAGCCAAAGGTTGTTTTGCAGAATATGTTCGTTATAAGCATGATGATATGGAAGACTTAGAGCGTGTGCTTGCTCGTCTGCCGGAGAATGCTCAGAAACTCGTTGTAACTGATGGTGTTTTCTCCGTCACAGGAAAAATTGTCAATCTACCCGACCTTGTTAAGGTTGCAAAAAAATATGGTGCGCGTGTCATGGTTGATGATGCTCATGCAACGGGTGTTATTGGTGAAGCGGGACGCGGTACAGCAAATTTCTATGGTATGACTGCAGAAACAGATATGACCATGGGAACTTTCTCAAAATCTTTTGCATCGCTTGGTGGTTTTGTTGCAGGACCGGAGCGTGTTATTAATTACATCAAACACACTTCGCCGGGCTTGATTTTCAGTGCAAGTCCGACCCCTGCCTCTGTCGCATCAGCTCTCGCCGCACTCGATATCATCGAAGCAGAGCCATGGCGCGTTAACAAACTTATCGAAAATGCAAACTATGCCCGCAAAGGTCTACAACAAACGGGTTTCCATGTTCTTGAAGGGCAGACCGGCATTGTACCGGTTATTATCGGCGAGTTTGAACCAGCACTTGCCTTTTGGAAGCAACTTTATGATCGTGATCTCTTTGTCAATGCTTTTGTACCACCGGGCGTACCGCCAAACATGAGCATGATGCGAACAAGTTATATGGCATCGCATGAAAAAGAGCATCTGGATAAAATTATCGAAATCTTTAACGATGTGGCTCAAGTTATGGGGATCGGACGCAACTAAGATATCCCCCAAGCTGAGAGAATAAATGCAAACAGGCGGGCTTTGTGTCCGCCTGTTGTATGAAAACCATACTTACACTTCAGAGATTTCCACGTCATGCCCGATTGGCTTCAAACTTCGATACAGTCATTTTTTTCACTACCCTTTGCGGTTGTGCCTATGCTTGTTTTTTTAGGCATTGCACATCGACTGAATCGTTATCAACCTGCTCCGGTATGGCTTGTCCTGCTTCATTTTGCATGGGGGGCATTGGGCGCAACCACGATCGCATCAGCAATTAATTCCTTCGCTGAAAATACGCTTATGTTTCTTGCTATGAATACGGGCTTGGCGGTATTTACAACGGCGGTGATTGTTGCTCCTCTCAGCGAAGAACCTGCTAAAGCAATACTCTTCTTTTTTACCACACGATTGAAACAATTTCATCATGGCAGCGATGGTGTAATCTATGGTGTGGCTGTTGGTTTCGGTTTTGGAATGACCGAAAACTATTTGTATTTCATGCAAGCCGCCGCAAGTGACGAATGGCTATCGCTTGTTGTTGCACGAACACTCTTTAGTGCCATGCTCCATGCGATTGCTACGGGGATTGTCGGCGGGATTATGGGCTATAGTAAATTTGCTCGCGGAAAAGTTTCGCCGGGTTGGATGCTCCTTGGCTTACTACCGGCGATAGTTTTGCATGGAATATGGAATTTCTCTGCAAAAGTACCTTCATTTAATGGCTTGGGCTTTCTTGCAATTGCCTCAGCATTTGGTATCCTGACGACTTTGTTCATCCTCTTTTTATATTTGGAGCGTCGTGTTATCAAACGTGAACTTCATGAAGAAATTATCCGCGGCGGCTTACCACAAAGTGTTTTACCTTCGTCGTTTACAGCAACGACCAATAACGAAAAGACAAAAGCATTTTCTCGTCTTTGTACCGAGTTTGCCTTAGAACGACTTGCCGGAAAGCGAGAATATCGCCACGAAGAAAAAGTTCTTCACCTCGAGCGCCTGCAAACTCTGCGCAGCCAGATTCTTCATCATCTTTCTGACATCTGACTCTTTTTATTCAGTTCTCAAGTAGTCTTGGCTCTTCGCAGTGCCAACACACCAACACTCGAAACAATAATTCCGGCGGCAATAATTGTTTGTATAGTCAGCGGTTCTCCTCCGAGCCAACTACCGACAACAACAGCAATCACAGGATTGATATACGCATAGTTTGTTGCATAGTGCGGCGGCACATTCCGTAAGAGCCATAGGTACGCAGTATAAGCGATATAGGAACCGAATACAAAGAGATATACAAAAGACCATGCTGATTTAGCTGTAATCATCATAGGCGACCATGCATGCCACTCGCCACGCAGTCCACCCGCCACGATAGTCATAACACCGCCAAAAAGCATTTGTAAACCTGCCGCCATATATGGTTCGGCATTGACAGGGTGATACTTGACAATCATCGAACCAAAACTCCAACACAATGCCGCAAGCAATGTCAACAACACACCTTCAATGCGAATATGAGTCGTACCATGCAGTGCCGGCTCAACCAGAATACCGATACCAATAGTGCCGGCAAACAAACAGATGAACACCAAAGATGCAGGTCGTTTGCCGCCCGGACGCACCCACTCCATCATCGACATGATCAAAGGCACTAACGAAATTATCAGTGCCATAGTACCACTCGGCATCATCCGTGCCGCCATCGAAGAGGCACCATTATTGAGAAGTACCATAATCAACCCCAACAAAAGAGCCATACGTACCTGCTCTCGTGTTGGTCGTAATGTCTTTTTCATTACCCATACAGTCGCAAGAAACATAATACCACACAAGGTATTACGCACCCCTGCCATCGTGAGTGGCGGAATTGTTTCGACTGCAAAACGCAAACCCAAATATGTTGTTCCCCAAATCAAATACACAGCGGCAAATGAGAGGAGCGCCTTCACGCGAAAAGAAGCCCGACGTATTTTTCCGATGGTCATACTAACGATATTTTGCGATGGTTGCATGGCAATGCTCCTTTGTATTCAATGGTTGGTAAAACAAGAAACAACAGAACAATCTACATTTCTTGTCAAAAAGAGCATCATTAATGAGTAAAAAAAATACTCGAAAAAGAACCATCAAAGCTACTCTTTATTGGAAAACATATTTGAATAACAACTCAACTACACTATCCGCAGAACGATTTTACCTGACTGTTTACCGGCACGCATTGTTTCAAATGCTTGTGTAGCATCTTCAAGAGCGAAGACTGAATCAACTATTGGCACAATGTTTTTCTGTTCGACATACGACAACATGCGAGCATATTCTTGATCACTCCCCATCGTTGTGCCTTGTAAGCGTAATTGTTTCCAAAAGATGCGTTGTACATTGAGTTCTTTGGGTTTGCCGAGCGTTGCACCAAAAAACACATAGCGTCCGCCATACCGGAGTACTTCGATAAAGAGATTGATTTGATCGCCACATGCACTGTCAATTACTGCATCACACTCACCTGCTTGAGTAAGCAATTCTTTATGCCAACCCTCCATGCGATAATTGACACCACCTTTTGCACCGAGTGCGATCGCTTGATGTATTTTAGCGTCGTCACTCGAACTCACCCATACTTCTGCGCCTTGCGCCAGGGCAAATTGCAATGCAAACTGCGCTACGCCACCACCGATACCCGTAATCAGCACCTTGTGTGTAGACATGATTTCTGCTTGCGTCATGACCGCACGAAATGCCGTCAATCCACCAAGTGGTAATGCCGCCGCCTGCTCCATTGTAAGATGACGAGGCTTGAGATTGACTCTATCCGTCTTTACCACAACATATTCTGCAAATGTTCCTTGCGAGGGCATACCGAGCACTTGGTAATCTTTGGGATGCTGCGCGTCATTACTATCTCCCCACCCCATTTGCGGGTTGATCATAACTTCTTTGCCGATCCATTCAGAATCATTATCACTACCAACTGATTCTACAACGCCTGCCCCGTCTGATCCTAAAATCGCCGGATACTGAATACGAGCATACTGTCCTTGGTAGATCCATTCGTCACGATGATTAAGTGCAGCAGCATGAAGACGAACACGCACCTCTCCACTCTTTGGCATAGGATCAGGAACATGCTCTACATGAAATGCTACAGGGTTTTGTCGAAGAACAAGTGCTTTCATAGAACAACAAAAAATCACAAAAAACAAAAGTTACATCTCAAAAATACCTACCAAAACAACACAGCCGACCTGCTTTTCGCATGTCGGCTGTGATTGTCTGCACTTTTCTGTTCTGCATGAGCAAATTTATTCGTTGCCGGTAAGACGTTTACGCTCATCTTCGGAGAGCAAGTCCAGCAAGGACATTTCTGACTGCACTGCCTGCGGTGCCGGAAGACGTTCACGACTATTGTTATCGCGACGCTCGCCACGACGGTCATTGTTACCGCCTTCACGACGTGGACGATTATCACGACCACCTTCGCCACCCTCGCGACGTTTGCGATCAGTACGCGCAGGACGCTCGCCCCCTTCTTCCGGTGCTCCACCTTGATCAAACCCTTCCATACCAAGAATCAGTGAGCGATTCTCTGAAGAAAGATCCATGATGATAACACTAATTTGATCGCCTGCTTTGAATGGCTCTTTTTGGTTACGCAGATTCGGAACCATTTTACCACGCGGCATAAATCCATCGATTTCTTCTGTCAACGTGATAATGATACCTGATTGCGATACTTCTTTGACTGTCCCTTGTGCTTGTTGTCCGATTGTAAATTGCGATGCAATAGTATCCCATGGATTAGCTTGCAATTGTTTATAGCCAAGTTGAAGTTTGCGTTTTGCTGTTGCAACTGACAAGACAACCACTTCAATTTCTTGTCCTTTTTGGAAAAGTTCGCTTGGATGTTTCAGACGTTTTGCCCACGACATTTCAGAGATATGCACCATCCCTTCTACACCGGATTTTACTTCGACATATACACCAAAATCCGTTACACCACGTACTGTGCCACGGATATGAGTACCCGGAGGCAATTCACTTTCGAGCGTTTCCCATGGATCTGACTCAAGCTCTTTCATACTTAAAGAGATACGCTCTTTTGCAGGATCAATTTCCTTAATAATTGCCGTGATTGTATCACCTTTTTTCAAAATATCTTGTGGTTTTGCAATACGGCGATTGGAGATAGCTGATACGTGGATCATACCATCAACCGGACCAAGATTGACAAACGCGCCAAACTCTGTGAAGGAAACCACTTTACCTTCCACTTTTTGTCCGACTTGATAATTTTTCATTTCGTCAGCACGCAACAAACGGCGGCGTGTAACAATAACGCGTGATTTGTCTTTTTCATTCAACTCATGCACATGCACCGGGAATGTTTCACGGATCAAGGCAAGGTGATCGGTTTCACTTGGATTTACTTTCAATGAAAGATGTGATGTCGGCAAGAAAAGAGGCATGTTTTTATAGGTTACCAAAATACCGCCGCGCACACGCCGACTACCGGAAACCTCGACTGTTGTACCGGCTTTTTTCGCCGCAGCAAGCTCTGCATACAGCGCTTCTGCATCATAGCTTGGTCGCTCAACACGCTCTTTTTTAGGTTTTTCCTCACCGCTCACTTCTGATGAAGTCTCCCCAACTTCTTCAGTTGAAGCACTTGCCTCAGGAGCAGTTTGCTCAGTTACTGCCTGCTCAGCTACGGTAGCATCCGGCGTTGCTACTGCCTCAGCAGATACAGGGCTTTCAGTGGATTGCACAGGGGTAGTACCCTCTGTTTCCAACACGGTTTCATTCATCACATCGCTCATAAATCAACAACAAATAGGGCAAATAATGCCGTAAACAGAAAAGTGAATTGCAGAACAGACTGTAAGTTACGATTTTTGCGCTAATTCGCGCATGACAGAATTACCAAACAACAAGGCGCAAGCATATCAAGCATAGCTAATCCTATCGCACTCTGCTTCTTTTTCTTCTTCGATTAACTCCGACATGGCAACACGCAAAGACACACCCCTGATGCGACAATATCACAGCATCAAACAAAAGCATCCTGATACTGTTCTCCTTTTTCGCTTGGGTGACTTTTTTGAAACATTTGAAGATGATGCTCATATCACTGCAAAAGTCTGTGGCATTACGCTAACTAAACGCAACAATGGCGAAGCGGGCGATACACCCCTTGCCGGCTTCCCTCATCACCAACTCGATAATTATCTCCCCAAATTAGTACGCGCCGGCTATCGTGTTGCTGTCTGCGAACAGCTCGAAGACCCCAAGCAAGCACGTGGCATTGTCCGGCGCGATGTTGTCGAAGTTGTAACGCCCGGCATTGCTTTCGGTGATAAACTTCTCGATAGCAAAAAGAACAATTATGTTGCCGCAATCAGTCTCATTGCTACCAAACATGCAATCATAATCGGATATAGTTGTGCCGATGTTTCAACCGGCGAATATTTCACAGCCGAAATATCTGCCGATGCTATCAGCGACATCATCGAAGCAACCCAACCTGCAGAAATCCTCCTTTCAAAAACACTCGCCAAAGAGATGGGTGGCGCTTCTGCACAAGAACCTTCTTCTGCCATTCATCGAATTGTACAAGCCATTGGTGCATTGTCGCACAAACCCATTCTGACGAAGCGTGAAGATTGGATTTTTGAAGAAATTTTTTGTCGAGAACAGATTATACAGCACTTCAAAACAGCATCGCTCAAAGGATTTGGCATTGATACTATGTCAGCAGGTATCGTCGCCGCAGGTGCCGTCCTTCACTATATTCACGACACGCAAAAAAATGTTGGCGCCTATCTTCGACCACTGAGCGTGTTTCATTTGGGTGATGGCATGATCCTCGATAGTGCCACAAAACGTAATCTTGAAATCACACTCTCGTTGTATGACCAATCTCGGGAAGGCACACTCATTGGCATTCTTGACAAAACAGAAACAGCAATGGGTGCGCGTCTCTTAAAAAAATGGATTACTCGTCCATTGTGTGCTGTCGAGCGCATCCAGCAACGTTTATCGGCAGTCCGCGCCTTAGTACAAGATCATGGTTTATGTTTAGCACTCCGCCAAGAACTACATCATGTTGGCGACATCGAACGCTTGGTTTCACGTGTTTGCACTGCACGTGCGACACCGCGTGACCTTGTTGCCTTACGATCATCATTGGAACACATCATACCGATCCAACGGTTGCTTGCCAGCAGCACACTACAAAGTTTACATGGACTTGCTGAACGCTTTCAATCGCCCCAAGAAGTCCTTGACTTACTTCACCGCGCACTGCCTGACGAAGCACCTGCACTCGTTGGCGGAGGTGATGTATTCCGTATGGGCTATTCGCAAGAAATTGACGATATCCGCTCGATCATGTATTCCGCTAAAACATGGCTTGCCGACTATCAAGAGCGTGAACGACAAACAAGCGGGATCTCTTCACTCAAAGTAAGCTTTTATGGTGTATTTGGATACTATATTGAGATTACCCACACGCACAAACACCGTATCCCCGATTATTATGAACGGAAGCAAACACTCACAAATGCCGAACGCTATATTACGCCCGAACTCAAAGAGATGGAATCCAAAATTCTTCATGCCGAAGAAAATATTGCAACGATTGAGCGTACTCTTTTTCAGGAATTACGTTTGCAGATTGCCAATTATGCAGACATGCTCTTACAGAATGCTGAGCTACTGGCAATTACCGATTGCTTACACAGTTTTGCACAGTGTGCCGTTGCCTATAATTTTTGCGAGCCAACCGTTGATACTTCCGAGACACTAACTATTGTGCGTGGGCGGCATCCGGTCGTCGAACGCTTACTGCCATTGGGAGAATCTTTTACAGCGAATTCCACAACTTTGAATACCGAAACAGAACAAATTCATATTATCACCGGTCCGAACATGTCGGGCAAATCGAGCTATCTGCGACAAGTGGGCTTGATTGTTCTTCTTGCGCAAATTGGTTCTTTTGTTCCTGCGGAATCAGCTCATATTGGCTTGGTAGATCGCATTTTTACGCGCGTGGGAGCGCAAGACAATATCACGCAAGGTGAGAGTACTTTTTTAGTGGAAATGCAAGAAGCGGCAAACATTATCAATAATGCTTCACGTAAAAGTTTGATTTTGCTTGATGAAGTTGGGCGTGGCACAGCGACATTCGATGGGATTGCGATTGCACGGGCAATTGCAGAATATATTCATCAAAAGATTGGTGCTCGAACACTCTTTGCTACACATTATCATGAACTTACATCGCTTGCGGAAGAATTCTCTCGCATTGCGAATTACAAAGCTGATGTCCGCGAAACAGGAACGAACATTGTCTTCCTTCGTTCGATTGTTAAAGGCAGTGCTTCTCATTCATTTGGTATTCATGTTGCGGCAATGGCAGGATTACCGAAAGACTTGACCGACCGTGCGGATACTATTATGCATGAGTTAGAGTCTTCCTCCAGTCATCGCTCCTTACTTGGCATACAAACAAATGACAAACCCATACAGGCTCATGAGATATCTCATGAGCCAAGTGAGCCACAATTTTCTCTGTTTGAAATTCGCGATGATCGCCTACGCGAGCAGATTCGCAATATTGATCTGCACAGCATTACGCCCATACAAGCATTAGGTATTTTGGAAGAGCTTCAAAAGCAAGTACGATAATGTGGGCGCATTGCGAACTATACAATCATCTTTTCGATAGGAAGGACTAAAATTCCCTGAGCACCTTCCGAACGCAACCTGCCGATAATTTCCCAAAATGTATCCTCGGGTACCACCGAATGGACTGCACTCCACCCCTTATCTGCAAGCGGTGTTACGGTTGGACTTTTGATACCGGGCAATATGGCAAGGATACGATCCAGAGAAGACGTTGGTGCATTCAAGACAATGTACTTGGTTTTCTTTGCACGACTCACCGCATGAATACGGAAACGCAAATCATCAAGAACCTTGATCTGTTCTGACGTAAGATGCTTGCCTTGAATCATGACAGCTTCTGAGCGATAGATAATTTCTGCTTCCTTTAAGCCATTGCTCATAAGAGTCGAACCCGAACTTACGATGTCGCAAATAGCATCAGCAAGACCAATACTCGGTGCAATTTCGACCGAACCACTTATCTCGTGAATGTCGGCAACCACACCTTTATCGGCGAGATACGTTTGAAGAATATGCGGAAACGACGTGGCGATACGTTTGCCCTGCAAACTCTGCACACCGCCATAGACTTGCTCTTTGGGGATTGCGAGAGAAAGTCGGCAACGAGAAAAACCGAGGCGTTCAGCAATATCAACATGCGTTTTAATATGGGCTGAATGAGCTTCAGCTTCTACCAATACATTCTCACCAACAATGCCAATATCAGCAACACCGTCGGCAACATAGGCGGGGATATCATCATCGCGCAAGAAGAGAAATTCTAACGGGAAATTGAATGCCGGCGATTTGAGTGTTCCTGATTTATTAAAGTCTAAACCACACTCACGCATGAGTTCGAGGGAGTCATCTGTCAAGCGACCGGATTTTTGAATAGCGAGTTTAATCATGGTCTATAAAAAAAGAAAAAGAAATAATTGGCTATGCCATTTGTTCGTGCAACCACGCAAAATAAGGTGCATTGACCGACAAAATCGGTACTTCAAGAATACAAGGAACATCATACGTATGGAGTGCTGCGATCCGTTGGCGCACATCTGCAACATGTGCTGTTGTTGTTTTGACAATCAGCACACACTCTTGCGACACAGCTATATCACCTTGCCAATGATAATGCGATTCCATGTGAGGCAGAATATTAATACATGCAGCAAGACGTTCACCAAGCAGTGTCCGCCCCAGTAAACGCGCTTGTTCAATATGCTCTGTTGTAATATAGAGCAAGACGATATCAGGTGTTGATGTTGATATTGTTGTCATGTACGAAGAATTCCCCCGAAGACATCATGCAAGGAGTTGTTCCTTGTATTGCAAACGATACAGCTTGGCATACAGACCATTTTTCTCAAGAAGTTCTTGGTGCGTTCCCATTTCGCGGAGAGCACCATGATGCAAGACAATAATTTTATCGGCATGTTGAATTGTTGAAAGCCGATGAGCAATAACAATAGATGTTCGACCATGCAAGAGTTTTGCAACTGCTTGCTCAATAAGCTGTTCGGTTGCAGTATCAACATTGGCAGTAGCCTCATCAAGAATCAAAATATCGGGGTTACGCACTAATGCCCGTGCAAAAGAAATTAATTGCTTTTGTCCCACAGATAGCGAAGCACCACGTTCCATCACTTGCGTGTTATAAGCATCTGGTAAACGCTCGATAAATTCTCCTGCTCCAACAGCATGAGCCGCCAAACGAATCTGCTCGTCGGTAATCGTTTCATCGCCCAAAGAAATATTATCCTTGATCGACCGTGAGAATAAGAATACATCTTGCAGAACAATGGCGATATGTTTACGCAGGGAATACTGCTGAATATCGCGAATACTTTTACCATCAACGAGGATATCACCACCCTGAAACTCATAGAAGCGCGACAAGAGGTTCATCAACGAAGATTTACCTGCACCCGTTGCTCCGACGATCGCAACCGTCTGTCCTTTTTCGACCGTAAATGATACTCCTTTCAGAACAGGATTAACACCATCATAGGCAAATTCTACATTGCGAAATTCGATCGCATGGTCAAATGTTTCGATGGGTTGAGCATTCGGATTATCACGCACAAACGAATCCTCGTCCAACAAAACAAAAATGCGCTCGCTCGATACCATGGCACTTTGGAGGGTGTTATATTTCTCCGACAAATCGCGTACCGGGCGAAAGAATTGTTCCATGTACTGCGAAAAGGCAATCAGCACACCAATACTCATTGTACCTTGTAAAATATTTTCTGATGCGTACCACAATGCCAAGCACACAGCAATGGTACTCAACATTTCTACAACCGGAAAAAACGAAGCATAATAAAACACGGAGCGAATGTGGGCTTTGGTGTGAGCTGTGTTGATATCATGAAACTGTTGAAACTGCTGTTGCTCTTGCGAAAAGAGTTGGATAATATTGATACCGGAAAGATATTCATTCAAAAAGGTATTCAACCGTGCAATTTGTTTACGTATTTCCCGATACTGCTTGCGAACTGCCTTGCGAAAGATATTGGTTGCGATCAACAGAAGAGGTACAATCCCAATAGTAAGTAACGCCAACTGCCAATTTGTGGCAAACATGAAGAATACGATCCACAGGATAACAAAGACATCCGTAATAATCATCACAATGCCGGATGACAACACTTCATTCAGTACTTCGACATCACTGGTTACACGGGTAACAAGACGACCTATCGGGGTTGTGTCATAAAATCGCAAAGAGAGCACTTGCAATCGCTCGTACAATTTGATTCGTAAGTCAAGAATCGCCGACTGTCCAATCCACTGCATCAAGATAGACAGTGCGTAATTAAACACTCCCTGCAACAACATCAAACCGATGATACAGCCAATAATAAAGAGTAAACCATGCCAATCTTTATGGGCAATTTTATCATCAATAGCGAGGCGCATCAAATAGGGACGCAATGGTCCCATCGCAGAGGCGAGCATCGTCAGCGTAATCGCGCTAAAGACTT